>CALDHJ010000465.1 GCA_937941555.1 uncultured Granulosicoccaceae bacterium
GATCGAGTAGATGGCGCCTGGTACCAGCACGTAGTGGAAGTGAGCGACGACGAAGTAGGTGTCGTGGTACTGGATGTCAGCCGGTGTGATGGCAAGCATCAGACCTGAAAGACCACCGATGGTGAACATGATGACGAAGCCGATGGCAAACAACATCGGGGTTTCGAAGGTCATTGCACCTCGCCACATCGTGGCCACCCAGTTGAACACCTTCACCCCGGTGGGCACCGATATCAGCATGGTCGACATCATGAAGAACAGCGACCCGGCCAATGGCATGCCCGTGGTGAACATGTGGTGCGCCCAGACGATGAAAGACAGGAAGGCAATCGAGGCCGTGGCGTACACCATCGAGCTGTAACCGAACAGCGGCTTGCGCGCGAAGGTCGGGATGATCTGAGACACCACACCGAAAGCCGGCAGGATCAGGATGTAGACCTCGGGGTGACCGAAGAACCAGAAGATGTGCTGGTACATGACCGGGTCACCGCCGCCCGCCGCGTTGAAGAAGCTGGTGCCGAAGTAGCGGTCGGTGAGCAGCATGGTCACGGCGCCTGCAAAGACAGGGATAACCGCGATCAGCAGGTAGGCCGTGATCAACCAGGTCCAGACGAACAGCGGCATCTTCATGAGGGTCATGCCCGGCGCGCGCATGTTGAAGATGGTCGCGACGATGTTGATCGAGCCCATCACCGAGCTGATGCCCATGAAGTGGATCGAGAAGATCACGAACGCGAGACTGTCGCCGCCTTGCAGGGAGAGCGGTGCGTAGAGCGTCCAACCGGAGGCCGGGCCGCCACTTTCCATGAACAGCGTCGACAGGAAAATGATCATGGCGAACGGCATGATCCAGAAGGACCAGTTGTTCATCCGTGGCAGGGCCATGTCTGGACCACCGATCATCATCGGGATCATCCAGTTGGCGAGGCCGACGAAGGCCGGCATGACGCCGCCGAAGATCATGACGATGGCGTGCATCGTGGTCATCGAGTTGAAGAAGCCCGGATCGACAAACTGCAAGCCTGGCTGGAACAACTCAAGACGCACCACCAGCGCCATGGCGCCACCGATGAAGAACATCAACAAAGAGAACCACAGGTACAGGGTTCCGATGTCCTTGTGGTTGGTGGTGTAGAGCCAACGGGTCCACCCCTTGGCAGGACCGTGATGATCATGGTGATCATCGTGGCCATCGACGTGCACATCGACGCTGTTATCCGCACTCATAACGGTTTTCCTCTAAGCCTGTAAATCAGTTCGCTGCGACGTCGGACGGCTGGGCCATATCGCCCACGCCGTTGCCCAAACCATTGCGTTGAAAGGTCACCACTGCCGCGATGTCGCTGTCGGAAAGCACGCCGCCGTAGGCCGCCATTGCCGTTCCGCTCTTGCCCTTCTTGATGATCGAGATGTGATCCGCGATCGGGCCGGTTGCAACCGCACTGCCCGTGATGGCCGGGAAGGTCGGTGGCAGACCCTGGCCGTTGGCCTGGTGACACGCGACGCAATTTGCGTTGTAGACCGATTCGCCCCGTGCGATCAGGTCGACCATCGTCCATTCGGCCGCATCTTCGGCCTCTGCCTGGGCTGCGGCTTCAACCGCACCGCCCTGTTGCTCGGCGAGCCAGGCATCAAATTCTTCACCTGGTACCGCACGCACCACCACTGGCATGAAACCGTGGTCGCGGCCGCAGAGCTCGGCGCACTTGCCGCGAAAGACACCCGGCTCGTTGATTACGGCCCAGTTCTCGTTGATGAAACCCGGGATCGAGTCTTTCTTTACCGCGAGGTCAGGCACCCACCACGCGTGGATGACATCGGCTGCGGTATGCAGGAAGCGCACTTTGCGGCCGACCGGCAGAACCAGCTCACGATCCACCTCTTTGAGGTACCAATGGAGGTCGTTCACGTCCACACCGGAATCGAGTTGGCGCGCTGCGTTGTGGTCGGGGTGCAGGCTCGAGTAGAAGTCGACGTCCTTGCCCATGTATTCGTAGTGCCACTTCCACTGGTATCCGGTGACCTTGATCGTCAGATCGGCCTCGGACGTGTCTTCCATGGCGATCAGTGTCTTGGCAGCAGGGATCGCCATGGCAATCAGAATCACCAGCGGCACGGCAGTCCAAACGATCTCGACGGCTGTACTGTGGTGAAAGTTGGCGGCCTTCACACCGCGCGATTTGCGGTGATAGAAGATCGAATAGAACATCACACCGAACACCGCGATCGCGATTGCACAGCAGATGTAGAAAATGGTCATGTGCAGGTCGTAGACGCGCGCACTGATGTCGGTCACCCCGACCGGCAGGTTCAGCGGGGCCGGATGCGGCTCCTCTGACAACGCGAGCCCGCTCCACCCCATCGCGCCGAGCATGACAGCGCCCGACGACCATCGCGAAACATTGAACATTTCAGGTTCTCTCCACCATTCAAGAAAGCAATAGCAAAGTGGTCCTCAGCACACTGCCGAAAACCGCATTTGCCGCGCCCGCGCCGACAAGCTCGAAGCGAGCGTCGCGTGTAGCTGTGTCTTTTCTTCGCGCCCTAGCGCGCTACCCAAAACAGCCGACCGTCCGTGACACCGCAGCCGAAGTGTTCCGGTTTCAAATGGGCTGTCGGGTAGATCAAATTCCAAACGCGCCCAGTGGCGGTTGTATTCGACCGATCGCTCAGGTGCCTTTCGGCCCCACTCGACCCGGATCGACTGGTTGCAAATAGTAATGACTTCACGTCGTTCAAGCCTTCGCCAAACGGCACGCAAGGCCACCCAAACGACAATCGTTTCGAGTCCGGCGAATGGCAGTACCACCCAGTAGCCTTGCAGTGCCATCCCCAACCCGAACAACACACCGACCGCGCCGACTGACAGCGCCACAATGACATTTCCGCGCCAACTCAGCGATGGCGTGCCTTTGACGACAATTATTTGTCGCTCGGCATCGTCACACGGCAGGCGGGCAATCATGGGATCGTTTGTTCACAACGGACATGACGGGCAAGCTACCCAGTCTACAAGCTCTAGGTATAGCACTCAATTCACTTTGACACTGGTAGACTTTTGTCTCAGACATCCTGCTCTAAAGTGCATAAAACGGACCCGGCCACATGATCGAAATGCTCGCTTTTCTGCTTGCCTATGGCATGGGTTCCATCTCCAGCGCCGTCATTGTGTGCAGGCTCATGGGCCTCCCCGATCCACGCGGCGAGGGCTCGGGAAATCCCGGCGCAACCAATGTCATGCGTATCGGCGGCAAGGGTGCCGCAGTTGCAACATTGATCGGCGACGCAGCCAAGGGCCTTCTGCCCACTTGGGCTGCGTCCCACTTTGTCGGTGGCGATGCGGCCATAGCGGCGGCTGCACTGGGCAGCTTTATCGGCCACATCCTGCCGGTCTGGTTCGGATTCAAGGGCGGAAAAGGGGTTGCCACTGCGCTGGGCGCACTGTTTGGCGCCTCACTTCTGATCGGCGTTCTCGCCTGTGCGACCTGGCTCGCAGTGGCGTTACTGTCTCGGATCTCATCGCTCGCGGCGCTGGTCACCTTCACAGCCGCACCAGCCTACCTCTGGATGACCACCGGCAGCGCAACCCTGACTGCCACCTTCGCCGTGATTGCGATCGTGCTGTTTGTCCGCCACCGCGACAACATCGGCCGCTTGCTGCGTGGGGAGGAATCCCGAATCGGCCAGTGATGGCTCACGCAGCGGGCGGGTCGAGACTGTCGAGCGGCCAGCGCGGCCTGACACCCGGACTCGACTCGTCGCTCTCGCCGGCTTCAGCGCGCAGACACCCTGCCAGCGCGATCATCGCCGCGTTGTCAGTGCAGAACACGCCTCTCGGGTAGTAACAGTCTGCCCCGAGCTGCCTGAGCGCTTCGCGCAAGTGCGCATTGGCCCCGACACCGCCGGCCACCACCAGGCGCCGCAGGCCGGTTTGCGCGAGCGCTCGCTTGACCTTGATCACCAAAGTGTCGACAGCGGCCGCCTGGAAAGACGCCGCGATGTCAGCCTCGCACTCAGGGTTAGCCCGCGTAGCGGTCAGGGCGGCCGTCTTGAGCCCACTGAAACTCATTTGAAGACCGGGCCGGTAGGTCATGGGCCGTGGAAACGCAAAGGCGGTCGGGTCGCCCTGTTCAGCGAGCGCCGCCAGCGCGGCGCCGCCCGGGTAACCCAGACCAATCAATTTGGCCGTCTTGTCGAAGGCCTCTCCCACCGCATCGTCAACCGATTCGCCGAGCACCTCGTAGCGACCCAGCGCGTGTACGGCAACAATAAGCGAATGACCGCCAGACACCAGCAGGCACAGATACGGGAACGCCGGGGCTGGCGTTTCGAGCAACGGCGCAAGCACATGGCCCTCGAGGTGGTTTACCGCAAGCGCCGGCACCTCCAGCGCGAATGCCAGCGATTGCCCGGCCATGGCGCCAACCATCAGCGCCCCGGCAAGACCGGGTCCAGCCGTGTAGGCAACTGCGTCGATATCCGAGAGTGTCAGTGCCGACGCGGACAGGGTTTCGTCCAACAAGGGCAGCCACTTTCTGATGTGGTCGCGCGAGGCAAGCTCCGGCACGACCCCTCCATAGGCATCGTGCAGCGCGATCTGGCTGTGGATCGCATGGCCCAACAGGCCCTGCTCGCCGCAGTACACGGCGACCGCCGTCTCGTCGCAAGACGATTCGAGCCCCAGTACAATCACGTCTGCCCTCCCAGAAAAAACGGCTCGGGATTTGCCCGAAGCCCACAACAGGATATACTTGCACGTTTGCTTGGCCCCGTTCCAGCCAGAACGCGGTCCAGCACATCACCCACGCACAGGTTCAACCAGACCATGCCCCACGTAAAAGTGAAAGAAAACGAGCCCTTCGACGTCGCTATTCGTCGCTTCAAGCGCTCGTGCGAGAAGGCCGGCGTCCTGACCGAGACACGCCGCCGCGAGTACTATGAGAAGCCCACAACCGAGCGCAAGCGCAAGCTCGCTGCCGCGGTCAAACGCCACCAGAAGAAGCTCGCCAAAGAAGCGGCACGTCGCGTACGCCTCTACTGACCGCAATGAGTGAATTGCGGCAACACCTGGACGACAGCGTCAAGGCGGCGATGCGAGCGGGCGACAAAGCCCGCTTGGGTGTGCTGCGGCAATTGACTGCTGCGCTCAAACAGCGGGAAATCGACGAGCGCATCACGCTCGATGACGCCGACGTGGTCGCGATCCTCGACAAGCAAGCCAAACAACGGCGCGAGTCGATCGAGCAGTTCGGCAAAGCCGATCGTTCGGATCTGGTCGACATCGAACAAGCCGAACTCGAGATCATCCGGGAATTTCTGCCGCAGGCATTGAGTGACACGGAACTCGACGCTCTGATCGCCGAGGCGATCGAGTCTACCGGCGCCAGCTCGATGCAGGACATGGGCAAGGTCATGGGTCTTCTCAAGCCCCAGGTGACGGGCCGTGCAGACATGGGCGCCTTGAGCGCCACTGTCAGGGCGCGCCTGACTGGCTGACGCCTTGTTTACTTGCCGAGACACCTGACGCGCGATCTGATCGCGGCGCACCGTCTCGCCACCACCGAATACAAGGGCACGTCATGGGCAGCCGCAACCACCTTCAATTTCTCGACCTACCGCGCAAGGACCCGGACAAGACTCCGGCCAAGGTGCGCATCTTCACCTACGACGAGATTTACGGGCAGTTCGAGCCAAGCAGTGCGTCTGCGCAATCCGAGCGCTGCCTCGAGTGCGGCAACCCCTATTGCGAGTGGAAGTGCCCGGTCCACAATTACATCCCGAATTGGCTGAAGCTGATTTCCGAAGGCAAGCTGCTGCAGGCCGCTGAGATGAGCCACCAGACCAACACCTTGCCCGAAGTATGTGGCCGGGTGTGCCCGCAAGACCGGTTGTGTGAAGGTGCGTGCACCCTCAACGACGGCTTCGGTGCCGTCACCATCGGCAACGTCGAAAAATACATCGCAGACGAAGCCCTGAAACAAGGGTGGCGACCCGATTTGTCGGGCGTTGTCGCCAGCGGCAAGCGCGTGGCGGTCATCGGCGCCGGTCCAGCGGGTCTCGGCTGTGCCGATGTGCTGGTGCGCAACGGCATCGAAGCAGTCGTATTCGACCGCTACACCGAAATCGGCGGCCTGCTGACTTACGGCATCCCCCCGTTCAAACTCGAAAAGTCTGTCATTCGCCGTCGCCGCGAGGTGCTCGAGGACATGGGCGTGACTTTCCGCCTCGGCACGACCATCGGCGAGGACATTTCCTTTGCCGACCTGCTGAGCGAGTTCGACGCGGTCTTTCTGGGCATGGGCACCTACACCGCGATGCGCGGCGGATTTCCGGGCGAGTCGCTCGAGGGTGTCCACGAGGCTCTGCCCTACCTCGTGTCCAACATCAACAACGTCGAGGGCTGGCAGCAGGGCGTCAACGAATTCATTGATCTCCGGGGCAAGCGGGTCGTGGTACTGGGCGGTGGCGACACCGCAATGGACTGCAACCGTACGGCCATTCGGCAGCAAGCGACCTCCGTGACCTGCGCCTACCGACGCGACGAAGCCAACATGCCCGGCTCCGCGCGCGAAGTGGCCAATGCGAAAGAAGAAGGCGTCGAATTCCTCTGGAACCGCCAACCGGTCGAGATCGTCGGCGAGAACGGCCAGGTCAGCGGGGTTCGTGTTGTCACGACCACGCTGGGCGAGCCGGACGACCGCGGCCGGCGCAGCCCGGAGCCGATCGTCGGCACCGAAGAAGTCCTCGAGGCCGACGCAGTGTTGATCGCGTTCGGCTTTCGACCGAGCCCACCGGAGTGGCTCTCAACGCATCAGATAGAAACCGAAGACGACGGCCGTATCCGCACCGGTACCGGCGCACCCTTCCAGACCACCAACCCGTCCGTATGGTGTGGTGGCGACATGCACCGTGGCTCCGATCTCGTGGTCACTGCAGTGTGGGAGGGGCGCGAAGCGGCAAAGCAGATCGCCGCCTCGCTCGGAATTCAGGCCCATGTCTGAGTTGCAGAACGACCGTTTGCTGCGCGCGCTGCTGCGCCAACCCGTCGACCGCACACCGACCTGGATCATGCGCCAGGCGGGACGCTATCTGCCGGAATACCGCGCGTCGCGGGCGCGCGCCGGCAACTTCATGGGTCTGTGCGGCAATCCCGACATGGCCTGCGAAGTGACGATGCAACCGCTTGAGCGGTTCCCGCTCGACGCCGCCATTCTCTTTTCAGACATTCTGACCGTACCCGATGCCATGGGGCTGGGTCTCTATTTCAGCGAGGGCGAAGGCCCGCGCTTCGAGCGGCCGCTGCAGTCAGCTGCCGCGATTCGCGCGATCGGTCAGCCCGATCCCAACGACGAACTGCGGTACGTCATGGACGCGGTCTCCCTGATCCGCCGGGAGCTCAACGGCCGGGTGCCGCTGATCGGCTTCGCTGGCAGCCCCTGGACGCTGGCGACCTACATGGTCGAGGGCGGCTCGACCAAGACCTTCGGGCGCAGCAAAGGCCTGCTGTTCGAAGACCCCGAGAGCGCGCATCACCTGCTCGGCGTGTTGGCCGACAGCGTCGCCGCCTACCTGAACGCTCAGGTCGCTGCAGGTGCACAGGCGCTGATGATCTTCGATACCTGGGGCGGTGTACTGAACCCGGCGATGTACCGCACGTTCTCACTCGATTACATGCAGCGGATTGTCGATCAATTGACGCGCGAGGCGGAGGGTCGCCGCGTGCCGGTGGTGTTGTTCACCAAAGGTGCTGGCACCCGACTGGCCGCGATGGCCGACAGCGGCGCAGATGCGCTGGGTGTGGATTGGACCACCGATCTCGCAGACGCCCGCACGCTCACGGGCGACCGCGTCGCGCTGCAGGGCAATCTCGATCCGGCCGCGCTCTACGCGAGCCCCACGGCGGTGCGCCGCGAGGTGCGAGCGGTACTCGACAGCTTTGGCAACGGACCGGGTCACGTTTTCAACCTCGGCCACGGCGTCACACCGGACATCGACCCCGATTGCGTTGCCGCCGCGGTGGATGAGGTCATTCAATACAGCCCGCAATTTCACAGCCCGAGCTGACGGCGTAGCCGGAGCTGACGTCGGCGAGAAAGCGGGCGTCAGAACAGCTGTTCGCGGATATCCGACTCGTCGGTTTCTTCGGTCGGCACCTGCGACCAGCGCGGCGTTTCGACGACACGCCCACCGTCGGCTACCGTGCCACTGTCGCCGGTATCAGAAGCTGTCTGCGATACGCGCGTCACCGTCCCGTCCCGAAAGACCTCGAAGACGCTGTTGTCACTGCCGGCGCGAGCGAGTTTGCCGGTATCGCGGTTGATGCGGATCCGCACAATGCGATCTGGCTGAATTTTCTCGACCTGTGGCACCCCCTCCAGCGCTTCGCGCATGAAGTCGATCCACATCGGCAAAGCCGCCTGTCCGCCCGTCTCTTTCGCGCCGAGCGTGCGCACCTGATCGAAACCGACCCACGCCGTGGCCACGATCGACGGGTGGTAACCGGTGAACCAGGCGTCCATCTGTTCGTTGGTGGTACCGGTCTTGCCCGCGAGGTCAGTGCGCCCGAGTTCTTTCCCCGCACGGGACGCTGTGCCGCGCTTGACCACATCGCCCAAGACCGAATCCATCAGCCAGGCGATCTCGGTGTCCAACACCTGGGGCGCTGAGCGGCGAGACTGCAATTCACTGACGTAGCGGCCGTCAGTTCCCTGGCGCAGCGTTGACTCAACGCAGGTTTCGCCTTCGCAGGCAACAGCCGGGTCCGCGCGGTAAATCGTATTGCCTTCGTTGTCTTCTATGCGGTCGATGAACCACGGCTCAACAGCATGCCCACCGTTGGCAAAGACGGCATAGGCGTTCACCAACTCAAGCGGTTTCACCGCCCCTGACCCGAGCGACAGAGACAGATCGCGCGGCAACGAATCATCAACGAAGCCGAAACGCCTCGCGTAGTCGACGGTATACGGCACGCCGATCTTGCGCAGCACGCGAATCGACACCAGGTTTCGGGAGCTGACCAGGGCCTCTCGGAGCCGCGTCGGGCCGTAGACACGGCCGGAGTAGTTCTCCGGCCGCCACACATCTTCGAGCTTGTCGTCGGCAAACACCACGGGGGCATCATTGAACACCGAGGCGAGCGTCAGACCATTCTCGAGCGCAGCGGCGTAGACGAACGGCTTGAAGTTGGACCCGGGCTGTCGTGAGGCCTGGCTCACACGGTTGAATTTGCTGCGCTCGAAGGCATAGCCGCCAACCAGTGCGAGCACAGCGCCATCGCGCGGATCGAGAGCCACGAAGGCCCCTTCCGGCCCGGGCAGCTGGCTGAGCCGGTGGCGCGCAGCGGAATCAGCACGCACGTACACGACATCTCCGACTGTCAGCACCTGGTCTACGGATTCAATCTCGGGGCCCAGCGTGTTGATGGCGACAAACTCGCGCGCCCACGCCACGCTCTCCAGATCGAGCACGGCCGTGCCGCCGCTCTTGAGTTGCAGGTCAGCGCTATCAGCGGTGACGGACAAGACCACCGCGGCATCCAGATCGCCATACACCGGCGTGCTATCAAGCGCCGCCAGCACCGCTTCGGGGTCTGCCAGGGCGTCCGGTTCGAGTGTACTGATTGCCCCGCGGTAGCCGTGGCGCTCTTCATAGGAATGCAGGGTGTCGCGCAAACTCCGGTTGGCCGCAGACTGCAAACGGCTCGATACGGTGGTGTAAACCTTCCAGCCCTCGTTGTAGATCGCCTCACCGTGCTGTTCGTAGAGCGCGGAGCGCACCATTTCGGCCACATAACCCGCGTCAAGCTCGCTGGTCGCAAAATGCAGCCCGGCAGTCAATGAGGCAAGCTTTGCCGATTCGTAGGTGTCCGCATCGATTGCACCGACTTCATTCATGCGCCGAAGCACATAGTTGCGGCGCTGCAATGCGCGCTGTGGATTGGCAATCGGGTTGTAGGCTGACGGCGCCTTGGGCAACCCGGCGATCATGGCGATTTGCGGCAGGGAGAGCTCGTCGAGCGTCTTGTCGTAGTAGATCTGGGCAGCCGAGGCGATACCCCACGCCCGGTTGCCGAAGAAGATGGTGTTGACGTAGAGCTCGAGTATCTGGTCCTTGCCAAGCTCGCTCTCGAGCCGCAGTGCCAACAGGATCTCCTTGATCTTGCGGCTGTATCGCTTGCTGTTGTCGAGAAACAGATTGCGGGCGACCTGCATGGTGATCGTACTGCCACCCTGCGACTTTTCACCTGTTGTAACAAGCACATAGACCGCTCTGGCGAGTCCTTGCCAGTCCACACCGGGGTGCTGGTAGAAGCGGTCGTCTTCCGCGGCGACGAAGGCCTGTTGCAGTTGCAACGGCACGTCTTTGATGTCCATCGGCATGCGCCGCTTGCGGCCGTATTCGGCGATCAACACCCCTTCTTTCGACAGAACCTGCATCGGCTGGTGGAGCTGGATGCGGCTGATTTCTTCCGTCGTCGGCAGCTGCGGCGAGAAATAGGCCCAGATCGCAATAGCACCCACGACTGCAAGGAGACAGCCGGTGCAAAACAGGGCCAGAGAGAGCTTGATAAAGGTTTTCACAGTGGATCAGGGCTCTCAATCAGCACGTAAAAGACAAGTGAAAGCGACAAATTTCCGTATTGAACGCGAAGCGGGAATGGAATCTGCACTCCGGAATTGTACTCGATGTGCTGCGACACGCGGCGTACAGAAACGTAAGGATAAGGCCAAAGCTGATTCAGAGGCCCTATCTGTTCCGATTCTTCCAGCGCCCGTGTGATTTTCGGCCCGTCAAGTGACGAGACGAGTGCGGTCGTGGCATGCGCCATGCAATCCGTGCAGCAGGCATCAAAGCCACTGGCCTCAGGTGAGGGAACAACGTGCTGGAACTATTTTCTAAACGGTCGCAGATCATTGGGCTCGACATCAGTTCGACCTCCGTGAAGCTGCTGGAGATATCCCGCGGCAAACTCGGTATGCAGGTGGAGTCCTACGCGGTCGAGCCTCTGCCAGTCAACTCTGTGAACGAGAAGACGATTCAGGATCCCGAGGCAGTTGGTGAGGCAGTACGCCGGGTGGTCAAGAAGAGCGGAACGAAAGCCAACCGCGCCGCAGTGGCGGTCTCCGGGTCGGCTGTCATCACAAAAGTGATTACGGCTCCTGCCGGGTTGCGCGACAGCGAGCTCGAAACGCAGGTGATGCTCGCGGCAGACCAACACATCCCCTATGCCCTGAACGAGGTCAACATCGACTTCCAGGTGCTCGGCCCTGCGGCAGACGACGGCAAACAGGTGGACGTGCTGTTGGCCGCGACCAAGACAGAGAACATCGAAGACCGCGAGTTGGTCTTGAAACTCGCGGGCCTCAAGGCGGCGATTGTTGACGTCGAGCCCTACACCATCGAACACGCGATGGACCTGATCATCGGCAACGACGAAGAGCGCGCGGCGAAGACCATTGCGGTTATCGACGTCGGTGCCACCATGACCAGCCTCAACGTCATCCAGGATCGTCAGCTGATCTACACCCGCGAGCAGCCGTTTGGCGGCAAGCTCTTGACGGAAGAAATCATGCGCCGCTACGGCTTGTCCTATCAGGACGCCGGGCGGGCCAAGCGAGTGGGCGGTTTGCCGGAGGACTACCTGCCGGAAGTGCTCGAGCCCTTCAAGCAAAGCATCGCTCAGCACATCAACCGCTACTTGCAGTTCTACTACTCGAGCAGCCAGGACGTCGAAGTCGACGAAATCCTGCTCGCAGGTGGCAGCTCCAGCATCGAAGGAATAGACGGGTACATCACCGATCACATCGGTACCCCGTCTTCCCTGGTTAACCCGTTTGAGCGCCTTGAATGCCGAGAAGGTATTGACCGCGAACGGCTGATACAAGATGGCCCGGCAATGATGATTGCCTGCGGCTTGGCTCTGCGAGGCAATGAATAATGGCGAAGATCAATCTCCTACCGTGGCGCGAGGAGGCCAAGCGTCAGCAGGTACAACGCTTTGGCGCCCAAATCGGTGCCGGGGTTGCGGTGACTGTGTTGGCTTGCGTGTTCTACCAGACGCAAATCAACGCAGATCTCAACCACCAGAAAGCGCGAAACAACTACCTGAACTCTGAAATCACGAAGTTGCAAAGTGAGCTGACCGAAATTTCCGCTCTCGAATCGACCAAGACACAACTGCTCGATCGCATGGAAATCATTCAGAACCTGCAAACGCAGCGGCCGCAGATCGTCCATATGTTTCAGGAATTGGCGATGTCACTGCCAGAGGGCTTGTATCTCCAGAACCTCCGCCAGAACGGCCAGGCACTGCATGTTGTCGGTCAGGCCGAATCGAATGGCGGCGTGTCTGAGTTCATGCGCAAGCTCGACTCCTCCGAGTGGCTGGACCAGCCTGCCGTGCAGGTCATTGAAACCGGCAAGGACGACAACAGCTTGCGCAAGTTCGAACTGAACCTCAAGCAGTCGACGCCAAGCGTCGTGGAAGAGGAATTCGATCCGATGGCGACCGAAGAATACCAACAACTACTGGGCCTGGAGGGTTAACCAATGGGTATCTCAGACTCACTCGGATCGCTGAACGACCTCAGCATTGACGATCTCCGGGAATTGCCAACCGCTCCGCTGCCGGTACGCCTTCTGGCGATCGCCGTGGTCGGTGTCGTACTCGTCGCCGCGTACTGGTACTTCATGGTGAAGCCTCACATGGAACGCATCGAAGGGCTGACTCGTCAAGAGTCCACCCTGCGCCATGACTACGACGACGCAGCGGCGAAGGCCGCCAACCTCGACGCCTACAAGGTGCAACTCGAGGAGATGCGCCACGACTTTGCCGTCATGTTGCGCCAGCTGCCTGACAACATCGATATCGAAAGCCTGCTCGTCGACTTGTCTCAGACAAGCGTCGCAGCCGGACTCAACGTCGAGTACTTCCGTCCGCAGGGCGAAGTGCAACAGGAGTTCTATGCGGAATACCCGATCCAACTTCGGGTCGCAGGCTCGTATCACGAGTTTGGTGATTTCGTCAGCGGACTGTCGACACTGCCGCGCATCGTCACGCTCAGCAACATTGACATCAAGGGCGACGCCAGCGGTACCGGCGACCTGACAATGGATTTGACCGCGACAACCTATCGCTACCTCACGGAGGATGAGCAATGACCAGGCAATTTGCCAACACGACGTTCTCCGGGAAAGCTACTGCAGCCCTGGCATTGACTGCGGTCATCGGGCTTTCGGGCTGCACAGAGCACAGCATGGCGGATCTCAAGCAGTATGTGCAGGAGCGCCGCCAGGCCCACGCAGGATTTGTCGAGCCGCTGCCGGAATTCGAGCTCAGTCTCGGCTTCACCTACAGCGCAAACGACATTCGCGATCCCTTCGTACGCCCGGTTCGCTATGCAGTTGATGCCGACAACGAACTCGGGGGTGCCAACGCACCCGATTTCTCCAGGGCTCGCGAGCCTCTGGAAAACTACTCACTCGACGCGCTCGCCATGGTGGGTGAGCTGACACAGTCGGAAAATCGCTGGGGCCTGGTTCGGGACACCGAAGGTGTCATCCACCGCGTGAAGCCCGGCAACTACGCAGGCAAGAATTACGGTCGCATTCTCGCAGTCCGCGACACGCATATCGCAATCGAAGAAACAGTACGGGACGGCGCGGGCAACTGGATTACGCGCGAAGCACAACTGACACTAGGTGAAGAGTGATGTCACACATGAAATCATCGAAGATTAAGACTATTCGCAGCAACGGCATCCTCTCCGGACGATTGAACACAGTCGCTCTCGCGGTTGCACTTGCAGGCTCAACCGTTTTTTCGGCTGAATTGCTTGCGGCGTCGAACACCCTCAAAGATCTTACGGTCAACCAACTGCCGGGCAACCGCACGGAAGTCGTGATTTCATTCGAAGGGCCGGCGACCACACCCCGCGGTTTTACTGTTGAGAACCCCGCGCGTATCGCCATCGACTTCCAGGATACCGACAACGACCTGGCAGAGCGTATGCTCGCTGTCGACTCGGGCCAGGTGCGCAACATCAAGGCGCTGGAATTCCAGGGCCGCACGCGCCTCGTGGTGAGCATGACGCAACTCGCGCCCTAC
>CALDHJ010000466.1 GCA_937941555.1 uncultured Granulosicoccaceae bacterium
ACGTCTCTTTGATATGGGTCCGGCCACTCACCTGCTTGGTGACGTTCCTGAGCTCGAGTGTCATAACACGGTGTGGGTAGTGGGATGTGAACAAGGCAGCCGGGGTGGAGCGAATCCACCCCGGCTGGCTGATCGATGTAACGCGTCCATGCGAAACATCGGTCGCTCGGGTTGCTCAGCCTTCAGACCAGCGCTTGACGAGCTCGTCGTAGTTGACCGTCTTGCCTTGTGGCTTTTCATTGTCAAGCTTGGCTTTTGCGCCGCCCTTGCCGAGCCATTCGGACGGGTCCTTCGGCTCGTTCAGACGCGGACCACATCCGCCATACACATTTGCACCCTCATCCGCACGCTGCATACGCGCCATGGTGATGTCCATTTCCTCGGCCAGACGGTCCATCGCCTCTTGTGGCGTGAAGGCACCGGAGTTCACGTCTCCGATCTGCTGCCACCAGATCTGTGCAAGCTTCGGGTAGTCCGGCACATTGATCCCGGTGGGAGACCAGGCGACACGGTCCGGCGAGCGGTAGAACTCAACGAGACCACCCAACTTGGAGGCGCGCTCGGAGAAGCTCTCGTGGTTGACAGACGAATCACGGATAAACGTCAGGCCCACGTGCGACTTTTTCACGTCAACCGTTTTGGAGACCACAAACTGCGCGTAGAGCCAGGCGGCTTGGGCACGGTCTTCCGGGGTCGACTTGAGGAAAGTCCAGGAACCCACATCCTGATAACCCACTTTCTGTCCCTCTTCCCAGTATGGGCCGTGGGGCGAAGGCGCCATGCGCCACAGCGGGTTGCCCTCGTCATCAACGGTGTTGTTGCCTTCGGACTTCGGCTTGACCATGTCGGCCGTAAAGGCGGTATACCAGAAGATCTGCTGGGCGACGTTGCCCTGGCTCAGAGCCGGCAGCGACTGGTAGAAGTCGAAGCTTGCCGCGCCGGGCGGTGCGTAGTTGCGCAGCCACTCGTCCCACTTGCGAATCGCGTAGACCGCGGCCGGGCCGTTTGCCGCGCCACCGCGGGATACCGAGGCACCCGACGGGTTGCAGGAACCGGCTTCCATTCGAATGCCCCACTCGTCAATCGGCACACCGTTCGGCTCACCCTTTGAACCGGCACCGGCCATCGACAACCAGGCATCGGTCATGCGCCAACCGAGGTCCGGCGCGCGCTTGCCATAGTCCATATGGCCAAAGATTTCGACACCGTCCACTTCCTTGACATCGTTGGAAAAGAATTCCGCGATGTCTTCGTAGGCCGACCAGTTGACCGGCACGCCGAGGTCATAGCCGTATTTGGCTTTGAAGTCGGCTTTGATGTCTTCGTTGTCGAACCAGTCCTTGCGGAACCAGTAGAGGTTGGCAAATTGCTGATCGGGCAGTTGGTAGAGCTTGCCGTCAGGCCCGGTTGTGAACTGCGTGCCCATGAAGTCGTCGAGATCGAGACCGGGATTGGTCACGCCGCTCCAGTCGCCAGACATCATGTCTGACAGCGGATAGGCCAATTGCAAGCGCGAGTGGGTTCCGATCAGATCGGAGTCGTTGACATAGGCATCGTAGAGATTGCGCTGTGTCTGCATCTGCGTCTGCACCGCCTGCACCACCTCACCCTCGCCGAGGATCTGGTGGTTGACCTTGATGCCCGTGATCTCTTCAAAGGCCTTGGTCAGGACTTCGCTCTCGTAGGAGTGCGTCGGGATACCTTCGGACAGGACATTGATCTCCATGCCCTTGAACGGCTCGGCCGCGGAGATGAACCACTCCATCTCCGCCATCTGCTCGCCCTTGGACAGGGTCGAGGGTTGAAATTCGTCATCGATCCACTTCTGCGCCGCGGCCGCGTCGGCCAGGGCAGTTTGGGACCCCGCGAGTAGCGCGATACTGGCCCCCGCGCAAAGTACATGCTTCCGCATAAAGTGCTCCCTCATTGTTGTAGTCACGCGCCGAGCGTTCTCGACCCCACCAGTTCATATGAATCGAAAAGGACTGTCAACTATTAATTTAGTATTATATTTCTAGTAGTACATTTTTCACACAACGCTGGAGCAAGGACGGACTCGGGTTGCATTTTTCGGAGACGAGTCAACAGACGGTGTCACAGCAAAAAGCGCAGCGGCCCCTGTCGTTAGCCATCCACTCATAATCCCCGACATATCGCCTACAATGCTATCCACGCTTGCATTTTAAAACCTATAGAAGCTTTCCCGACGCAACGACACCCACCGCTCTCAACCGCGCACTGACGCCAATCGGATGTGGCTCTGTGTCTCGGCCACAACGGGCACGGCGCGAATGTGGTCCAGCGCCCTGTCGAGATGCTTCAAGGACGAGACCCGGAGCTCTACAACCAGATCGAACTGCCAGCTGAGCGAGTGGACATCGCTGACTTCAGCCATCGCGTAGAGCGTGTCGCGCACGGCCTGATCGCCATCTGTCTTCAGCCGCAGCAGGGCAAATGCGCTGATCTGATGATCGACCTCGGCCTGGCCCAATTCAACAGTGAATCGGCGGATGACATCGCGCTGCCACAGCTTTTCGATTCGGTTCTGCACCGGGCCACGCGAGACGTTCAACGCCTGCGACAGATCGGTGACCGACGCGTGCGCATCTTTGGTCAGTCGCAGCCGCAGTTCGTGATCAAGATCGTCCATTCAGAATCCAAATCGCCATTATCTTTTTACAGACGGAGCGCACGCAGCGCGGCGCACTTCGCCACCGGGAGTTCGTGCGCTTGTACCGTCCGAAACACATCGCCGGCGCACAGCGCACCGCCATCTCCTGGACCACCACCGCATCAGTCGCATCGGTCATCGAAATGGTATGCGCGCTGACCGGACAGTCGATGGCCGCCAGCGGCGAAAGACCTTTGCCCGCACGATTTTGTGGCACAGTGACGGCACTGCACTGACACCCCGAGCCACACCCCGACATGAGTGCCCCAACCGACACCGCTCCGCGCGTTGACTCCACCTTGTCGAAAGGGCTGACCGTTCTGGAGGCGTTGGCGCGCAGTGAAAACGGCAAAGGTGTGACTGAGCTTGCAAGAGACCTCTCGCTGACCAAGTCCAACACCTTTCGCCTGCTGCAAACGCTGTGTGTACTGGGCTACGCCCGCAGCACGGAAGACAAACGCTATGTCGCCACACTCAAGACCTGGCAGGTGGGACGCCACTGTGTCGACAACCTCAACCTCAGGGACATCGCACGTCCCGAAATGGCCGAGCTTGCACGCGAGACCGGCGAGACGATCTACCTCGCCGTGCCGGAGGGTACGCGTGTCGTCTACATCGACAAGATCGACAGCATCAAACCGATCCGCTCGTGGAACGCCATTGGCGGCAGCGCACCCTTGCACTGTGTCGGCACCGGCAAGGCCATTCTCATGAAGGAATACAGCAAGCGCCGCGACGCTATCCGCTACACCCTCGACCGCTATACCGACAACACCCTGACCTCACTCGAGGCACTCGAAGCGGATATCGCACGCTCACAGGAACGGGGCTTTGCCTTTGACACCGGTGAATACCGCGAGCGCATCCTGAGCTTCGGCGCCGCCATCACCATGGCAGACAACCACGTGGTTGGCGCGCTCGGTATTTCCGTGCCGGACATCAACCTGCCACCGGACGGCGTCCAGCGCTACGGCGATCTGGTCGACCACTGTGCCGCCGCCGTGTCGGACAAGCTGCAGCGCAACTGATCGAGCGCTTACCCGCCGCCTGTTTTGATATTCAGAACAGATATGCCGAATATTGACACGATTGGCTGGCAGTGCAACAGTACGCTCTCGATATTCACCCCAAAAACGGATGCCATGACCCAAGGCCCGATCTCACTGTGGGACGCCTCTGCGGAAGAATCGGATTTCCGCCAAGCCTTCGAGGCGGATGCGTCCGTCGACGTGGCGATTGTCGGGGGCGGCTTCACCGGGCTGTCGACGGCGCTGCATTGCGGCGAGGCTGGCCTTGACGCCTACGTGCTCGAAGCCGAGCACATCGGCTTCGGCGGCTCCGGACGCAACGTCGGTCTGGTCAACGCCGCCGCCTGGCTCGCCCCACAGGTTATCCGCGAACAGCTCGGCCCGGTCTACGGACCGCGCTACGTCGAGCGTCTGGGCGACGCTCCGGAATACGTCTTTTCGCTGATCGAGCAACACCAGATTCGCTGCGAAGCCACGCGCACCGGCACGGTCCACGCCGCCCACTCTCCCGCTGGCTTCGAAGACCTGCGCGCGCGCAAGGCCGAGTGGGATCGGCTCGGCGCACCCGTCGATCTGCTCGACCGAGATGCCGCAAGCAGCCTGATAGGCACCAACGCTTTTCACGGCGGCCTGGTCGATCACCGCGCCGGCACGATCAATCCGATGGGCTATTGCCGCGGGCTGGCGCGCGCAGCCCGGTCCGCTGGTGCGCGCATCAGCACCGGCGTGAGAGTCACGGGGCTGCAACCCGGCGGCAATGGCTGGACAGTTGAGACCGATCAGGGCACGGTCACCGCACGCCATGTCGTGCTCGGCACCAATGCCTACACCGACACACTCTGGCCCGGCCTGCAGCAGAGCTTCACCCCGATTCACTATTTCCAATTCGCCACCCGGCCACTGGGCGAGGCCGGTGCGCACATCCTGCCTGGCCGCCAGGGACTTTGGGACACCGGGCAAATCATGTTTTCGCTGCGGCGCGACGCCTTCGACCGTCTGCTGGTCGGCAGCATGGGCACCGTCATCGGTAACCGAGATGTCGGATTGTCACGCCGATGGGCCACGCGCCAGATCGCGCGGTTGTTTCCCGAACTCGGCGAGATCGAATTCGAGAACGCCTGGCACGGGCGTATCGCCATGACCCACGATCACCTGCCGCACGTGCACGAGCTCGCCCCGGGACTCTTCACCCCGATCGGCTACAACGGCCGCGGCATCACCACCGGCACCCTTTTCGGCAAGGCGATGGCAGACCTGCTCAACGGCACACCA
>CALDHJ010000467.1 GCA_937941555.1 uncultured Granulosicoccaceae bacterium
AGCGCGCATCAGCTCGGCGACGTTGGCGCCTATCTCGCCGTGCAGTCGGAACGCGAAGGTTGGTCCGAGTCGGTTGACGAAATCGTTGGTCAGGACGGTTGCGATGATCTCGCGCCGCAGTCGGTGGTCGGCCATTTGCGCCGCGTAACGCTCGGAGAGCAGCGCCGGGAAATAGTCGACCAGTACCTGCATGAGGTAGGGGTCATCGGGGACATCCGATTCGAGTACCTCGGTGTAGAGGGTCATCTTGGCGTAGGACACCAACACCGACAGCTCCGGGCGCGAGAGTCCCTCGTTGGCGGCAAGGCGTTCGGCGATCTGCTCGTTGTCTGGCAGGAATTCGATCGCGCGGTTGAGCTGGCCGGCGGTCTCGAGGGCGACCATGAAACGGCCGTGCTCGCTCATCAGCGACGTCGCCTGGGCGGCGGCGAGAGTGATGCACTGGGTCTGTTGGTAGTTGTCCTTGAGCACCAACAGGCCGACCTCGTCGGTCATCACTTCGAGCGTCTTGTCTCGTTGCTTTTCAGTCAGCTCGCCCTGTTCGACCACCTGGTCGAGCAGGATCTTGATGTTGACTTCGTGGTCGGAGCAATCCACGCCGGCGCTGTTGTCGATCGCGTCGGTGTAGTTGAGCGCGGTGGTCTCGCCGATGCCGTGGCGGCGGGCGAATTCGATACGGCCGTCCTGGGTCACGCCGAGGTTGCCGCCTTCGCCGATGACGCGGCAACGCAGTTCGGTTGCATCGACACGCACCGCGTCGTTGGCGCGGTCAGCGGCGTCAGCGTGGCTCTCGTTCGAGGCCTTGATGTAAGTGCCGATGCCACCGTTCCAGAACAGATCGACCGGGGCTTTCAGGATGCCGTTGATCAGCTCGTTCGGTGTCAGGGTTGATTTCTCGAGCCCGAGCGCCGCACAGGCTTCTTTCGAGAGTTCGATCGACTTCGCGCTGCGCGAAAAGACGCCACCGCCTTTGGAAATCAATTTGGAGTTGTAGTCTTCCCATGTGGTGCGCGGCGTCTCGAACAAACGCTTGCGCTCGGCAAAGCCGCTCGCCGCATCGGGCGCGGGGTCAATGAAGATGTGCATGTGGTTGAACGCGGCGACGAGGCGAATGTGCTCGGAGAGCAGCATGCCGTTGCCGAACACGTCACCGCCCATGTCGCCGACGCCGACGACGGTGAAGTCCTCGGTCTGGGTGTCGACGCCGATCTCGCGGAAATGGCGCTTGACCGATTCCCAGGCGCCGCGCGCGGTAATGCCCATGCCCTTGTGGTCATAGCCGTTCGAGCCACCGGACGCGAACGCGTCGCCGAGCCAGAAACCGTATTCCTTGGACACGCTGTTGGCAAAGTCGGAGAAGGTCGCGGTGCCCTTGTCTGCGGCGACTACGAGGTAGGGGTCGTCGGCGTCGTAGCGCACGACGTCGGTCGGCGGCACGACCTCGCCTGCGACCAGGTTGTCGGTCAGGTCGAGCAGGCCGCGCAGGAAGGTCTTGTAGCAGGCGACGCCCTCGGTCATGAAGGCGTCGCGGTCGGACATGGCGGGTGCCTGCTTGAGCACGAAGCCACCCTTGGAGCCGACCGGCACGATGACGGCGTTCTTGACCATCTGCGCCTTCACCAGGCCGAGGATCTCGGTGCGGAAATCCTCACGTCGATCTGACCAGCGCAGGCCGCCGCGGGCGACTTTGCCACCGCGCAGGTGGACACCCTCGACGCGCGGAGAGCACACGAAGATCTCGAACATCGGGCGCGGCAGCGGGATGCCTTCGATCTGCGCCGGGTCGAGTTTGATCGAGAGGTAGTCCTTGTGGTCGCCCGATTCGCTGCGCTGGTAGTGGTTGGTGCGGAGCGTTGCATTGATCAGGTTGCGAAAGGTGCGCAGGATCCGGTCTTCGTCGAGGCTCGCCACGTTCTCGAGCTGTTCGTCGATCGCGGCATCGACGCGGGCGATGGCGCCGGTGTCCTGGCCGGCGGTCGCGGGGTCAAAGCGTGCGTGGAACAGCGCGACGATGTTGCGCACGATGTCGGTGTTGTTCTGCAGGCTGTTGGAGATGTACTGCTGCGAGAAAGGGCTGCGAATCTGCTGCATGTACTTCGAGAGCGCGCGCAGCACCACGACGTCGCGCCAGCTCAGCCCGGCTTGCACGACCAGCTGGTTGAGGCTGTCGTTCTCGACCTCGCCGCGCCAGACGCGCGCGAAGGTTTCGATGAACTGCTCACTCACGGCGTCCGGGTCGATCGCACCGCCATCGCGTGCGCGCAGCGTGAATTCGTGCATGAAGAAGGGCGTGCCGTCACCGCTTTCGACGGTGAACGGGTGTTCGCCGATCACGCGCAGGCCCATGTTCTCGAGCACAGGCAGCACATCGGACAACTCGACCGACTCACCGGGTGAATAGAGCTTGAAATGCACCACGCCGTCGCTCGCGAGCAGCGGGCGGAAAAACTGCAGTGCGAGCTCGCCGGTCTCGGCAATGGATTCCATGCGCTCGATGTCGTAGACCGAGGCGGCCGGCTGGAAGGCGTCCTTGTAGGCCGCGTCGAAACCGCTGCCGTAGCGCGCGAGCAGGGTGTTGCCGCGCTCTTCACCGAAATGGTCGCGCAGGCTGTTGGCGAGCTGGTCTTCCCAACTGCGTGCGACGTCGATGAGTTTCTGTTCGAGTGCGGCCCAGTCGACGTCGTGGCCGAGGGCGTTGTCGCGCGTCCAGATCACATAGTTCAGGCGCGCCAGCGCCGAGCCTGATGAGAATTCGGTGTCGAATTCGACGTCGCAGCCGTCGAGTGTCTCGCTCAGGATGCCCTGGATCGCGAGCCGCAATTCGCGGCCGTACTTGTCGCGCGGCACGTAGACCAGGCAGTTGTAGAAGCGCCCGAAGCGGTCGCGCTGGCCAAACAAGGCCACCCGCTGGCGTTCCTGCAGGTTCAGGATGCCGGTGACCATGGTGGTCAGTTCGGGTGCCTTGGTTTGCAGAAACATGTCGCGAGGGAATGTTTCGATGATGTCGCCGAAGACCTTGCCCGCATGGCTGTCACCGTCGAGCCCGGAGAGCTCGAGCGCGGTCTTGGCGCGGCGCCGCAGTAGCGGAATGTCGGCTGTCAGGGCGCGGTAGGCGTGTGAGGTGAACAGGCCGAGAAAGCAGCGCCAGCCGGTGATGTCGCCCTTGTCATTGCGCACACTGACGGCGACGAGGTCCATGCGCGCGTCGCGGTGAACGGTGGCGCGCAGCGCGGACTTGGTGACCAACAACGGGCTCTCGTCGTCGATCAGCACGTCGGCCTGGGGCAGCACGTCC
>CALDHJ010000468.1 GCA_937941555.1 uncultured Granulosicoccaceae bacterium
GTTGTCTACGACACCAAACTGGACAGCGCGCTGCGCGAGCAGGCGGAAGTCGAATCACAACTGCGGCATGCGTTGGCACACGGCGGTATCGTGCCGTTTGTACAGGGCATTCAATCCATCGACGGGCAACTTAACGGTGTGGAAGTACTGGTCCGCATGCGCGGAGCAGATGGAACGATTTTCGGACCAGGGTATTTTCTCGATGTCGCACGCCAACTTGGATTGCTGACCAAGGTTGGCGAACAGGTTTACGACGCGGCGTTGCGAAGTCTGGCACCGTGGTTGGCGGCCAACCCCTCCTGTACGGTCAGTCTGAATGCGGACCCGCGGGAGATCATGGCGCCCGGATTTGTCAGGATTCTGCGTCGCGTGATAACCCGGCACCGGGTAGAGCCTCGGCAGATATACCTGGAAGTGACCGAAACCGGCATTCTTGCTTCAGGTGGCCTCGGCGGGCAGGTCATAGCAGAACTGCGGGAAATGGGATTGCGAATCGCCATCGATGATTTTGGCACTGGTGCCTCGTCGCTTGGCTACCTGCGCGACCTGATGATCGACCGGATCAAGATCGACAGGACATTTGTCACCAATCTCCATCTCAACCCCTCCAATGCGACCATCACCGAGACAGTGATCAAGCTGGGCGAGGCTTTGGGGATCAACGTCGTGGCAGAAGGGGTTGAGTCCGAGCGTGAGTTGTCTCATCTGAGCTTGCTCGGATCGCCGTTGATTCAGGGCTACCTGATGCATCGACCGGAGTCGATCGATGAATTTCTGGGCAGTCAGTACCCGATCAATCAGGCCAAGCTGGGCTGATTGTGAAACATTCGAGGTGTTTCAAGGCAATTCTGTGACCTGGCGCAGTGGTTTGATCGACGTGAACCGTATCCTGTGTGCCCATGGATACCGTTGTTTCCCCTCAGGACGCCGAAACCGCTGATACTGCACCGGACTTGCACTGTTCGGAGGTGTCGGAATCGGTGTTTGTCGAACCACTGGAATCCTTCATGCAACTGCATGGATGGGATGAGAAGGTTGTTCAGAGGCTCGATCTTCTCCACCTGATAGCCTTGTCCAGTGCCCGTGCGACCGTGGTCTACAGCGAGACCGTCGATGCCCTGAGTGCAGGTGATGTATTGCTCGTGCCACCCGGCATGCCATTTGGTTTGAGCTGCGATGCAGACGCCGATGGCTATGTGGTAGCGCTCTCGGCTGAGCAGTCAGAGCGAGTCCTGTCGCTTTCACCGGCATTCGCACAATATGCGTCAGCCGAAGTACCGGTCCGCTTCAAGCCGCCCACACATGCAGACACAGTCGACACATTCGAGAAGCTGCTCGCGGTCTCGCGATCCGGTGACAGAGAAGCCGGTCTGGCGGTGCACGCGGCACTCTGTTCGACCGTGGCTTATCTTGTTGCGCAGAACGATTCAGTGCTTCGAGGCGATGATTCGCCGTCGTCGCGCAGTGCGACGGCACTTGTGATCGCGTTCAGTGAATTGATCGAAAGAGACTTTCGCACGCAGCGTCCCCTGAGCGACTATTGCGATGCCCTGGGTGTGACCGAACGTGCTCTGCGCCGGGCAACACACAAGTGCCATGGACAAACTCCACTGCAGATGATTCACGCCCGCTGTGTGCGCGAGGCCAAGCGCCTGCTTCGTTTCACCAATGTCAGTGTGGCGCACGTGGGTTCGGCACTCGGCTTCGACGACCCCGCCTATTTCAACCGCTTTTTCAAAAAGGCGGTTGGTGAATCGCCACGTGCCTGGCGGGTAGCCCGAGCGCGGCATTGAGTTGGCACCGGTCTCGGAAAGATCGGCCTGATACTGTAAACCTTTGTCAAGAAGCGCTGTCAGACAGCGCAACTGCGTAAAATCCACGGTGTGACCCGCGCCGGTTTGTGCCGTGATGGTTGCAATCGACGCTGTTGCGACACGGTGTACAGTTGTCGTGTCTAAGATTGGGGTTTCCAAAAGGTTCGAGCTTCCATGCGATTTCTACTTCGTGCCTTGTCGGGTATTTTGCTGGCCGCACTGACAATCGGGCTCATCGTCCTCGGTGTTGGCACACTGATCCGTGCCGGTGCAGATGGGGGAGAAGGCCGCGGGAGCGGGCGCCCGGCGCAGGAGCGGGTCTACACCGTCAACGTCTCGCCCGTAACCCGGGAATCACTTACGCCCATATCGAGGGCGTTCGGGCGTGTTCAAAGTTGGCAAACGGCGGACTTGCGTGCGGCGTCCAATGGCACCGTAGTCGCACTTGGCGCCGCGGTACGGGATGGCGGGCGTGTTGTGGCCGGTGATGAGCTGTTTGTCATCGATCCGACAGCAGCCGAGAACACCCTCGCGAGCCGCGAGACGGATCTCGCCGAAGCGGTGGCAGAACGCAACGATGCGACGCGCTCGCTTGAGCTCAGCCAGGCCGAGCTTCGCACGGCGCAAGCGCAGCATCAGCTGCGCGAGAAGGCCCTGGCTCGAGCTCGGGATCTCAAGCGCAAGGGCTTTGATACCAACGCGGGCGTTGAGACGGCCGAGTTGGCGGAGGCGAGTTCGGCGCAATCCCTGGTGGCCCGAGAGCAGGCCATAGCGCAGGCCGAAGCACGACTTGCCCGCGCGGAGATTGTTATCGATCGACGCCGGCTCGCGCGTGACGCGGCAGTGCGCGACCTCGAGGATACCCGCGTGACCGCGCCGTTTGGCGGCGTGCTCAGTGGCGTCAATGTGGTTGTGGGTCGGCGCGTAAACGCGGGTGAGGCACTTGCAACACTGATCGACTCCGATGCGCTTGAAGTCGCGTTCAGGGTGTCCGTGGAAGCGTTTTCCCACATTCTGGACAAGCAGGGCGACCTCCTGGCGCAGCCGCTTACAGTGGAATTCGAGCTTGGTGAAGATGCCGTGCAGGTGCCGGCGCGTATCTCTCGCGTCAGTGCAGAAGTTGGCGCAGGCCAGACAGGCCGACTGATATACGCCGAATTGCAACCGCCGTTGCCGGCTGCGATCGGTGTCGGCGATTTTGTCACGGTGGCGATCGAAGAGCCGGTGCTGGATGGTGTCTCACTGATTCCGCGCGCGGCTGCCACAGACGATGGACGCGTGCTGATCGTCGATGGCGACGATCGTCTGCGCGAAGTGCAGGTCACTATCGAGCGCCGCCAGGACGACAACCTCATCGTCTCCGGTGCCCCGGTAGGTGAACGCCTGGTGCAGGCGAGGACCCCACAGCTCGGAGCAGGCGTGCGGGTAAAGGCCGTCGGCCCCGAACGCGTTGTGGAGCAAAGAGAAACCATCAAGCTCACGCCGGAGCAGCAAGCTCGCATGCGCGATGTCATCGGCGGCAATTCGCGCATGCCGGCGGATGTCAAAGCCCGTTTGCTCGAGCGTATCGACAGTGGCGAGATCAGCGCCCGCATGTGGCAGCGCTGGCAGGACCGCATGGGCGCGGCAGGTGGCGACCGCCCCGAAGGCGAACGTGGCGACGGCGAGACCATCGCACTGGAACCGGCGCGGCGAGAGCTGCTGCGGTCGGCCGTCGCCGAGAATGCGGCCATGCCCGACGACGTGCGCGAGCGGCTGCTCGAGGCACTCTCCCGTGACCAGGTGCCGAAAGCCCTTGTCGAGCGCATTGAATCACGCATGAAGGAGGGCTCATGAGTCAGCCGGATCCTGCTGTCGGTGGCGTGCTGGCGTATTTCACCCGACATGCGACGTTAGCCAATCTGCTGTTGTTGGTCATGGTGGTCTCGGGTGTGTTCGCGGCGAGTCAGATCAGAGCGCAGTTCTTCCCCGACATCGTCATTGATGGTGTGTCGGTCACGGTCCGTTGGGATGGCGCTGGCCCCGAGGATCTCGATCTCTCGGTCGTTGAAGCGCTCGAACCCGCCTTGCAATCAGTCGAAGGGGTGGAGAACAGCAGCGCGCGCTCGGTGGAAGGGCGAACGGTGTTGCAACTCGAGTTCGAGCCCGATTGGGACATGGCGCGCGCTGCCGAGGATGTCACGACCGCCGTTGACGGCGTGACAACCTTGCCCGACGGGATCGACGATCCGGTCATCCGACGCGGCGCGTGGCGCGACCGGGTGACCGATGTGATTCTGCACGGGCCGGTGTCACGCGATCAGCTCGGCAACTATGCAGACGAATTCGTGCAACGTCTCTTTCGCGCCGGTGTAACGCGCGCAACCGCCAGAGGCGTCGGTTCACCCGATATCGACGTCACCGTGCAGCAGGCCACCTTGATGCAGTACGACATCAGCCTGGCCGACATCGCGCGTACGATCGGCGAGTCCGTTGAATCGGATCCGGCCGGCGAAACGGGTGGGGGAGATGCCCGCATACGCAGTGGTGTCGCCAAGCGAACGGTCGACAGCATCTCGGACATCGTGGTGCGTGCGAATGCCGAGGGCGACAGCATCCTCTTGCGCGACGTCGCCGAGATCGCCCTGGTGCGCGGATCGCAGGGACGTGAGTACTTCGTTGGCGACAACCCTGCCATTTCGGTGCGTGTCGACCGAGCAGATCGAGGCGATGCGATCGATATGCAAGCCGTGGTCGAGGCCCAGGCGTCCGAGTACCAGGCGCTGTTGCCGGACGGTGTGCGTGTGGAATTGATTCGCACGCGGGCCGAAGCAATTTCACAACGCTTGCGCCTGCTGATCGACAACGGGTTGCTCGGCCTGGCGCTGGTTGTTGGTTTGTTGTTTCTCTTCCTCTCGGCGCGTACGGCCTTCTGGGTCGCCGCCGGTAT
>CALDHJ010000469.1 GCA_937941555.1 uncultured Granulosicoccaceae bacterium
AGCCCTTTTCAGCGTTAAACCACTTAACCGTTCCTTTGCTCATTCTGTTCTCGTTTACTAAGGTGAGGAATAATTTTCTGACGCCACTATCACCATTGTGCCGACAGATTTTGACCAGGGTGTGACACCGTGACCCCGTCCTATGGCGAACCGTAGGCAGGATCCCGTCGAACACAATCCTCAGCGCTGGGCTGAACCCGAACACTCACGTGTCGGGCCGATCGACTGTTCGCCAATCGCTCTGCAAGCAGGATCAATTGGCGATTGTCCGACCCACGAACTCCGTTGAAACCGGACAAAAGCGGGTCTTGACAATTCTCATGTTGCCATATACGACCGCGCTTTGTTGAAAAAGTGGCATCCGGCCCGAAAAAAAAGTGTTTTTCATCCGTATGCGTCCATTTTCGGTGCATGTCAGCCTGTTCAACCAATCCGCTACAACGCCGAACATGGCGCCTGATTGCGGGTTCTGGCTCGCTAACAGCCACAAGCACAGGCACAACACACTCTACCCAAACAGCGTTCGGCCAACAGAAGCCAGCCAACGATTCGCCACTAGCGATCAAGGGTGTAACCGCAAGCACCAGCCAGCTTTCCGGGCAAACAGCGTGCGCTCTGCCTCCACCCGAGCCAACGCAGGCTTAGACAGACACCGACCCCGTAAACCACACGGCCTAGTCGCGCGCGAAGGCGCTGGTGGCACCACTGCTTTCTTGCACCTTGAAGATCGAGCTGTTGTCCGGGGGCACGGGCAACGGCATGGTGACCGGCACCGATTCGAGCCGGGGTTGTAACGGCAATGCGCCACACACCATGCGCGACTGCAGGTCGGCGTAGAGCGCTTCCTGACTCATGCCGTTGTACGGCCCGGAAATGCCGGCGAGCGGCCAGGCATCCGCCGCACAACATTCGAAAAACAACACTCGCCGCGACTGCGCAGAGAGGTTGGGCGCCGAGCCGTGCAAGGTGCGAACATGGTGCACACTGGCACTCCCGGCCGGACCCGTCAGCGCCCGCACCTCACTGTGTCGAAAGTCGGGATCACCGGGGTCTATGGCGCCCGAAAACACCCCGTTCGCCGTATGCTTCAAGACGGGCCCCGTGTGACTGCCAGGAATAGCGAGCAAAGGCCCGTTCTCCTCGTTCACATCGTCCAACCATATGCCGAGTGCGAGGATGTCATCGTTGGTGTGCGGGTAAAAGGCCCAATCCTGATGCCACTCCACCGCACGTCCTCCCTGCGGGGCCTTGCAGTTGAGTTTGCTGGTGTGCAGGCGCACGTCGGGCGTGCCGAGCAACGTGGTCAGCGCAGCGAGCACAGACGGGCTGGTGAGGACCTGCTGGTAGAGCGGGTGCTGTTGGTGTGGCAGCTTGATACGCGTCAAGCGAGGACTGCTTGCGCTGTGGCCCTCATCGAGGTCATACACCGAATCACTCTGTGTCACGCTACCCGACGCCGCGATGAAGTCGCCGGTCACACGGCGCAGGGCATCGAGCGTGTCCGGCGTGACGACCTCGGGCACCACCGCAAAGCCGTCTCGGCGGTATTGCGCCACCATATTCTCACCCACCATCACCGCGTCCTCCCGGTTATCAGCGCAGTTGGCTGTCCTTGCTGCCACGGCGATTGATCAGAGACTGCGCCTGCTGCGCAGCATCGAGCTCCCCCTGACACGGCACACAATGGCGCACGCCGGGCACGGCTTCCTGCCGCGCTTGCGGTATCGGCTCACCACACTCGTCGCAGTGTGACAGGCTCGGGCCCGTCGGCAATTGGCTGCGGGCACGCGCAACCGCGTCGTCCACACTCGCATCGATCTGATCCTGCACCGCGCCATCACGCGACCATCCACCGGCCATCACACACTCCGCTTGCTCAGTGCTGCACGCCTACAACCACGTATCGTAGTCCGAGACGAGCAGCCAGTGTGGCGCCTCGTCTTCCTCGACGTCGCCGAATCGCGAGATCGGTTGCTCGAACACATTGTCGGTCAGGTCGTCATTGACCGTCGAAACCTCGCCAATCAGGACATCACCGCCCTCGCCCCAGAATGCGTGCCAGTTGCCGGGCATCAGGGTCACGCTCTCACCCGGCGCGAGCGTGAGTACCTCACCCGCCGCCTGTCGGTGGACACGGCCGTCCACACACACGGTGACATCGACATCGCGATCGATGTTGCCGTCGGCATCTGACTCGTACATTTTAATCGCAAGCGTGGCGCCACCACGGTTGATGATGTCTTCGGCCTTGACGATATGGCGGTGCATGGGCGAGAGCTGATCCTGGCGCGAGATCATGATCTTCTCGGCATAACACATGCCCTGGCCCGAGCGCAGGTCGCTCAGCCGTCCGTTGCGCGTCGTGAACAGGAACAGGCCCATGTCATCAAAGCGGCCCTCACCGTAGTCGGTCAGGTCCCAGCCGAGCCGCGCGTCACGCACCGAGGGCATGTCGCCGATGCGTACGGCCATGTCAGCGGGCGACAGGTAGGCAAAAGGGGGTAACACGTAGCCGAACGACCGGATGAACTCATCGGCAGCACGGAGATGTTGGTTGATCGTGGAGCGTTTCATGGGGCACAGACCGAATGGGAAGTTGAAAGCAACTCGCTGCCGGATTGTCCGCTGACAGCGGTTCGATTCTAACAGTTGCAACGATGCAACGCAGGCGATAACCCGTCAGTCGGTCGCGGCCCGAAGACGGTCAACGCGCAGAGATACCCGCGTTTCACGTAGTGCAGCCTTGTGCTTGAGTGCCACGCTGAGCGTCACATCAGGGCGGTCGAAATAGTGTGCGACAAACGCGTCCGGGTGGTTCACCGGCTCACCGACGCGCTCGGTGGCAGAGGCACCAAGGCAGTCTCTGGCCACGTCGACCAAGTGGGTGTGCGCCGAGGCCGCGTCCCGGGATCCCAGCGCAAAGCGCCAGGTGCAGACCGTCGACTGTTTTTCAGCGTCATCGACTGCAAGGCACTCGTCGGCTGAGCCAACCCGCACTGTCGCGCCTGGCGCGAGCACGGCTTCCAGCTCATCGCAGGTGATCGGGGGTGTCGACGCGTGCAGACTGCCGGTAAGCAGTAGGCTGCCAGACAACACAGATCGCACTGACACCCTCTTCAACCGCAATTTGAACGCCTTCGGGCCCGAGGCAGCCATCACCGTTCGATCCGCGAAAACTTGGACCCTTCGAGCGTCAGGTTGTACATGAAGCCCTTGTTGCTGATGATGAAACCCACCACCGGCGACTGCTCTTCAAGGGTGTTGATGTTGTCACCAGCACCCCACTCGGCGATCGCGACAGAGCCGTCGACACCGGCCTTCCAGCCGTCGCTGGCTCGAAACTGCTTGAGCGCATCCTTGGTCGTGAACACGATCACCACCGCCTTGGCCTGTACGCCAAACTGAAAACCGATCGAGGCGGCGACAGTGCTGTAATAGTCCACTGTCTTCCGGCCCACTTTCAACGCACCCTCGCCGTACTCTCCGCCAATGCCAAAGCCGCCCTTGATGACCTTGGGGAACACCAGCACCCCAGCTGCATCGTCGAGAAAATCCTCGCCACCGGGCACCTCATTCTCGAACAGCGCCAACGTGTCCTTGACACCCGCGTCTATCACCGCTGCCGAATCCGCGAAGGCCGGCTGCCCGAGGACAAGACACAACAAGGCACCCCAGCCCAACCCGCTCACCGCTCTGCGTAGTATGCGCGCCACCGCTCGGATCGGTATCACAGCGAAGAACAGTGTCTTGTCCATGGGTCAGGTGCTCCTGTGGGGGCAACAGCGAGACGCCGCCACCATAGTGAGCAGTATAGCGACGCCTTGCGGCTACAAAACACCCAGCCGATCACTGGCTCGACGGCCAACTGCTCACGATTCGGTAGTGTGGCCCACCCGGGCGACGCTCGGATGACACCAGATGAAAATCCTCGGCCACCAGACTGAAAGACGGCTCCATCAGCGGTGACGACGCCGTGACCTCGACCCGTCGCGCAAGCGTCATGTGCGGCCGGAACAGGCCCTTTCGCACCGCGATTCCGGCTTTCCCACTGGCGTGGCGCACAGCATCAACCAAACGATGCAGCGGCGCGGCCTGTTCAGCCAACTCGGGACCGGGTTCGAGCCAGAGCATGTTCTGGTCAACCTGGTAGCC
>CALDHJ010000470.1 GCA_937941555.1 uncultured Granulosicoccaceae bacterium
ACTGCACGTGCGCGCTACCTTGGGCGACGACCCCGATCCGGTGGTGTTGCGCGACGCGCACGGTGAAGTGGCTGTCTACGCGTTCCCCTATGTGGATCCGCCGCATGCGCGGGCTGCTTTCGATCGCGACTTCGCATCACATCAGGATGTCATGGCCTTTTTGTGTGATCGCGCGTTGGCACACAATCCGGCTGATCGACGGTGCGTGGCAATGGCACATGCCTTTGTTGATGGCGGTGATCCGTCCGACTCGGAGCGGCCATTGAGCATTGGCGGCAGCGATCGGGTCGAAGCTGTCTGCTTTGACGGTTTTCACTACGCGGCTCTCGGGCATTTGCACGGGCCGCAAAGCAAGGGTCGACCGACGACGCGCTACAGTGGATCGCTTGGCAAATTTTCCTTCTCCGAAGTGCATCACAACAAGGGTGTCTCACTCGTCGATCTCGACGCTGCCGGGGAGGTGGTGCTCAGCCACCTGCCGTTCAGTCCTAAGCGTGACTTGCGGGTTGTCGAGGGGCACTTTGATGAACTTCTCGAAGCCCCGGACCCGCAGGTGGTCGATCACTACTTGATGATTCGTCTACTCGACCGTGGGGCGATTCTCGATGCGATGCCGCGCTTGCGTGAGGTATACCCGCACGTGTTGCACCTCGAGCGCATGGCGTTCGCGCCCGAGCAGGCGTTTCGCCCGACCCGGCCTCACCCGGCGCACGGTGTGCTGCCGTTGTTCGACAACTTCATGCGCGACGTCACGGGTGCGGAGCTTGATCGTGCGCAGCGCGCCCTGCTCGCGGATGTGCTGGGCGACCTGACGCGCGGAGAACTCTGAGGTGCGGCCGCTTCGACTTCGCTTGGTCGCTTTCGGACCCTTTGCCGGTGAGCAAGTCATCGATTTCGAGCAGCTCGGGCCTGCGGCTCTCTTTCTGATCGAAGGCGCGACTGGCGCAGGCAAGACGACCATCCTCGATGCGATCTGTTACGCGCTATACGACAAGTCGACGGGGGGAGAGCGAGACGCTCGGCAAATGCGTTCGGATTTTGCGGCAGCCGATCGGTTGACAGAAGTTGAACTCGAATTTCTGCTTGGAGCTGAGCGGTACCGAATCCGCCGTGTACCGGAGCAAACCCGGCCGCGTCAGCGCGGTGAGGGTACCACCAAGCAAGCCGCCATCGCGGAACTGTATCGCCGCGATGGTGGGGCAGAAGTGGTGCTGGTCGCGAGCAAAGTGAACGATGCCAATGCTGAGATTGCGCGTCTGACCGGGCTCACTGTCGAACAGTTTCGCCAGGTCATGGTGTTGCCGCAGGGGCAATTTCGCAAATTGTTGACCGCCGAATCCAAAGAGCGGCAGGCTATCCTGCAAAACCTGTTCGGGACGGAGTTGTATTCACGGATCGCGGAGTCGCTGCGACTGCGTACGTCGGAGTTGGCCGCGCGCGACAACGAACTCGGGTTGCAACGCGATGCAATCTTTCGCTCTCTGGGTTTGGAACTGAACGACGACATGGGCGCGGTTCTGTCAGCAGCGGCCGTTGCTCTGACGGACGCCAGAACGCGACAGATCACAGCAGAGAGTGCTCTGCAGGCTTGTCTCTCGTCGCTTGCTGATGCCGAGCAATTGGCTGAGCGCTTCGCTGAGCGTTCTCGAGCCATGGCGATGCTCGAGCAATTGGATGAGGGGCAGGCTGAGCATGAGGCGCGGGAAACCCTGTTGTCTCAGCTCGACGCTGCTATGGCGCTTTCGCCCTTGTGGCAAGCCTGGACTGATCGCCAGCAGGAATACGCGAACAGCGTCGCGCAAGCGGCGATTGCCGAGAAGGCCTTGGTGGCGTTTCAGCGTGATGAGGCCATGGCGCAAACGCAACTCGATGCGGCGGAGCAGCGTCTGGAAACGCGAGAAAGTACCGTTGCCGAATTGCACGCTGCTGAATCGATGTTGCCGTTGCTCGCGGAGTATGACGAGGCGCAGTCGGCTCATCGCAAGGCGGTTACCGATCTTGCATTGTCGGAAAAATCCCTCGAAGCGAGTGCGACAAACCTTCGGGAATCCGATCTCACTTTTGCGACGCTCACTCAGCAACATGCCGCAGCGCAACTGAACGCCGCGGCGCTGCCGGGGTTGGAGGCGCAACATGCCCAGTTACAGCGGGCGCAGCATGCGGTGGCTGAGCGGGAGACATTGCAGGCGATACACGCCGAACGCGTAGCTGCGTCACGGGCTTGTGATGCACGGTTGGCCGAGGCGACCCGCGCACTCGACTCAGCGAAAGCCCTTCGTGCCCAGGCTGAGGCGCTGTGGGAGAGCCGACAAGCGGTTGTCCTAGCGTCTGCGTTGCGGGGTGCTTCACCGTGCCCGGTGTGCGGCAGTACCGAGCACCCGGCACCGGCCGGTGCGCAGGGTGATCTGCTGGCCGATGACGGTGTTGACGTAGCTGAGGTGCGGGAGCGTGAGGACGCGGCCCGTGCATTGATGGAAAGCGCGCAGTCCGCTGTGCATCAGGCCACTGCGGCCGTCTCGGAAGTCGCGGCGAAGTTGGCCGCGTTGGACGAGGCGGGCGGTGCCGGCGCGACCGATTTCGATCCGGCTCTGCGTGACACGCTTGCGAGCGCACAAGCCAGCGCCGCGGCAGTGATGGGTCTTGCGCAGTCACTCGACAGCGCCCGCCAGCTTGCTGCTCAGCACCAGCGACTGCACGAGTCGTCACAGCGTGATCACCAAGTGGCACTGCAGGCCGAGGCGGCTACCCAAGCACGCAGTGAACAGTGTCGGACACAGCTCGGTGAGTCCGTTCCCGACCGTGTGGAACTCGACGCACGGGTTGTAGCGTTGCGATCGCAAATTGACGATATCGATGGCAACCATCGCCAGTGCCGCCTGGCGCTTGAGAACGCACGCCTGGCTCGGGTGCGCGCCACAACCGAGTTGGAATCCCTGCAACGCAATGCCGCGCAATCGGATCTGCTCAGAGGTGAGTGTGAAGCCAGTTGGCTCGTCGCACTGAGTGAGAGCGCATTTGACGACGTCGATACGTTTCTCTTGGCCATTGCCCGGGTTTCAGAGCGCGCCGCGTTGGCGTCGGCACACAGTGCCTACCTCGATGCCCGTCGTGATGCAGCGGCTGCCCTGGCAGTCGCTGAGCGGGCAGTGGCTGGCCGGACTGAACCTGATCTCGAACGCGAGCGTGCGCGGCGCGATACCAGTCAGAGCGCGCTCGAGGCACTTAACACGGCGCTTGCATCCCAACAGGCACGGGTCAGTCAGCTCGACGACGCCAGCACGCGGCTTGCATCGCTGGACCGGGACCGGGCGCAGGTGGAGGCGGACTACCGCGTAGCCGGGTCTCTGAGCCAGGCAGCCAACGGACAGAATCCGCTGAAATTGAACCTGCAGTCATTTGTGCTCGCCGTGCTGCTCGACGACGTTCTGCTGGCTGCCGGAGAGCGATTGCAGCGCATGACCCGTGGCCGCTATCAGCTGGTGCGGCGTGAAGGCGTGACACACGGCGGTCGGCAGGCGGGGCTCGATCTCGATGTCGATGACGCCCACACCGGGCGCCGTCGTCGCGCGGATACGCTCTCTGGTGGGGAGAGTTTCATGGCGGCACTAGCCCTGGCTCTCGGACTGTCGGATGTGGTGCAGGCTCACGCTGGCGGCATCAGGCTCGATACCTTGTTCATCGATGAGGGCTTCGGCTCACTCGACCCGGATTCACTTGATCTCGCGGTGCGTGCTCTGGTCGATTTGCAATCTAGCGGGCGGCTGGTGGGGGTTATTTCGCATGTGCCGGAGCTCGCCGAGCAGATACAGTCGAAACTGCAGGTTCGCTCGGGTTCGACCGGGAGCCGCGCTAAACTCATCGTCAACCCGGGCATGGGCCCGGGACACTAAGTCACAGGAGTAGGCCATGTCAGCGCACGATTTGCGTTCCCGTCAGGATCTGAGAATGTCCGAGGATCTGCTGCAGCAGCGCCCGGTCAAGCGGGTCAACGAGATGATCGAGCGCCAAGAGGCCGAGGGCCCGATGGGAACCCGCCGTCGGTTGCTTGCCACCTCGGTGCGGATGAGCCGCTCGATGGCGCCGGCCATGCACAAGACTGCCGACGCGTGCATCGAGGCGCTGGGCGTCGATATCCCGGTCGAGCTGTATGTGTTCGCCAGCGCGCAGTTCAACGCGATGTGCGTCAAACCGGAAGACGGCAGGCTCTTCATCATGTTCAGCTCGAGTCTGCTCGAGGGCTTTGACGACACGGAATTCAAATTTGTCATGGGCCACGAGTTGGGCCACTACCTGTACGGGCACCACGACATCCCGATCGGATACCTCATGCGCGGTCAGTCGCGTCCCGACCCCAAGCTCGCGCTGCAATTGACGGCATGGTCGCGGCACGCGGAAATCTCGGCGGATCGCGCCGGTGCGCATTGCGCTCAGGATCTCACCGGCGTGTCCAGAGCCCTGTTCAAACTGGCCTCCGGCCTGACCGGGTCGCTTGTGAACTTCGACCTCGACGCCTTCATGGCGCAAGTTGATGACATGCAGCATGAGGATGCCGAGCCAGGGGCCGGTGCGCCCACCGGGGATTGGTTCATGACCCACCCCTTCAGCCCGCTTCGGGTGCGTGCGCTCAAGCTCTTTCACGAGTCCGAATTGGCTGTGCCAGGTGGCAAGTCGGTGGAAAATCTCGAGGCCGGTGTGCAGTCGCTGATGGGGCTGATGGAGCCGAGCTACCTCGACGGCCGGACCAAAGCGGACGAGGCCATGCGGCGGTTGCTGTTTGCTGGAGCGTTGTCTGTCGCACGTGCCGATGGCCAGATCAGCGAAGCGGAAATTGCCGTGTTCGAGCGGTTCTTCGGCAGCGACAGCTACCGCGACAGCCTGAACCTCGATCGGCTCGAGGCCGAGCTGCCCGGGCGGGTGGAGCAGGTGATCGAGCATGTCGGTGTCGGCCGCCGTCTGCAGGTGTTGCGAGATCTCGCTACGGTGGCCTGTTCCGACGGTGATGCGAGCGAACGCGAGCGCGCTGTGTTGCGCGGTCTCGCATCAGACCTCGACGTGGATTCGGCGTTGATCGACCAGTTTCTGTGCGCGGTGCCCGAGCCTGACTGAAACAGCCGGCCGCGTGCGCTTGGCAAGGCAACGCGATTGGATGACTGATCCTCGCGTTTGAGCCACTTGAACACACCAGCGGTGCACGCGATTGCCGCTGGTGTGAGCCCTTGCGGACGCGATTGTCAGGAAAGTGCGACTGATCAGCTCGCAGCGGCTGTCAGCTTTGCGCCAACATCCTGGTCTTTGCAGCCGTCTGGCAGGTACTCGGCATCCATGAAGGCGCTGCTCCAACTGCCACAGAATTCCACCCACTCGCCGTCTGGCTGCCGTGCGAAACCCATGTGCAGCTCGCGCTTGAAAAGCGCGGAATCCGGGACGATGTCCGCGGGGACGCGGGCCACCAGCCAATACGTGCTGCCACCACCGTCCAGTCGGTAACCTTCGATGTTGTCTGTGGATGTGCCGTGCAGTGTGGTGCCCGAGCTCAGTGGGATGCCGTGCGTTGACGTGACCGATCCCTGGATCATCAGGTCGGCCTTGAGGCCTTGCGCCATTTCCCGGAGGGTCTTGGCCGCCTCGACCATCGACGCACGTCGAACGTAGTCTCGGTAGCTCGGCACGGCTACCGACGCCAATACGCCGAGAATGGCGACAACAACCAACAGCTCGATCAGTGTGAAACCGCGTTGTGGGGTGGGGTTGCGCATGATGTCGGCCAGGGTTTGTTCGTTAGAGTCCCTGTTATCGACGCCTGCGCTCATGATCTGAAGTCTCCTCTGGAAGATTCCCTGCGGCACCGTGGGAAAACCCGATCGTATCGCCGTATTGGATAGCTTGTGTCAGGTCCGGGATGTTTGCTAAGTTGGTGTAATCACTGTCATCTCGGTGGGCATCTGCAGCGTGACCAGTTCTCAAACAGCGCTGTTGCCGGCCATTGCGCGCGGCGACATACGGGCGGTCCGGCCGCTTGTGGACCGCTATGGTGCGCTGGTGTGGTCGATGCTCTGTCGGCACCTCGGCGGGGATGCTGCCCGGCACGTGAGCTTTCAGGTCTTTCGCGAACTCTTCGAAAGTGCGTCAACCCTTTCCCGAGACGATGTGCCCGAGGTGGTAACGGTTGCCGCTGTGGTACGCCGTCAGCTCGCGACCAGTGGGGCAGCGGCGACCAACGATCACCCGACGTCCACGGCGACGTCAGTCTCCGAATGTGTCCGCAGCGTACCGGAACTGGTGTCCGTCAGCCGCGCGCTGATCGCGTTGCCGAACGATCAGAAGCGGGCGGTTGAACTTGCGGTGCTGCGCGGGCTGAGCGTCAAAGCGATAGCCGACCAGACCGGCATGTCGGTCTCAGCGGTTCGGCGGGGCTTGCGACAGGGCCTTCAGGTGCTGCGGGGTGAGATTGGAGCTGGAAAACCGGCGGCGACCGAGCAGGAAGGTGCC
>CALDHJ010000471.1 GCA_937941555.1 uncultured Granulosicoccaceae bacterium
CCAACAGTGAGCTCTCTACCTTCCTCGACGAACACCCGAACGAAGCCAAGGTGATCTGCGCGAAGATCATCGATGCAGCGCGTGCGCGGGAAGCCGCGCGCAAAGCGCGCGAGATGACCCGACGCAAAGGGGCGCTCGACATTGCGGGTCTGCCAGGCAAGCTTGCCGATTGCTCCGAGCGCGATCCGGCGAAGTCCGAATTGTTTCTGGTGGAAGGGGACTCAGCTGGCGGATCGGCCAAGCAGGGGCGTGATCGCCGTACCCAGGCGGTGTTGCCACTCAAGGGCAAGATCCTGAACGTGGAGAAAGCGCGCTTCGACAAGATGCTGGGTTCGGCCGAGATCGGCACTTTGATCACGGCGCTCGGCTGCGGCATCGGCAAGGATGAATTCGACCCGGACAAGCTGCGTTACCACCGCATCGTGATCATGACGGATGCTGATGTGGATGGCTCTCACATCCGCACGCTGTTGTTGACCTTTTTCTACCGGCAGATGCCTGAGCTGATCGAACGGGGCCACGTGTTCATTGCCCAACCGCCGCTGTACAAGGTGCGCCGCGGTAAACGCGAGCGTTATGTCAAAGACGACGACGAACTGAACCTCTACCTCACCGAACTGGCCCTGCAAGACGCCTCTCTAATCCCGGAAAACGGGGCCAAGCCGATTGACGGCGACGCGCTTGCGCAGTTGTGTCAGGCCTTTCAGCGCGTAGAGAAGATGATCGTGCGCATGGGGCGCCGCTACGACACCCACATACTCGATTCATTGATCGACGTGGAACGCGTAACGGACGCATTGCGTCAGGACACAGGAAAAATGCAAGCCTGGTGTGAAACAATACAAGCCCGGATTAACAGAGACGTGCCTGAAGAGTCCGTCTGGACAGTGACGTCACAGGCCGGCGAGACCGGGCTCGATGTCGTACTGTCTCGGGTGAACCATGGCAACCGTCTGAGCCAGACCCTTGATCGCGAATTTTTCGAATCGGCGGAATACGGGCTGATCGCGTCCCTGTCAGAAATGCTTCATGGCCTAATCGGGGAGGGCGCCGAAATCCACAGGGGCGACAAGCGCAACGCGGTGTCGGATTTCCGCGATGTGGTGCGTTGGCTCATGGGCGAGACCAAGCGCGGCCTCAGCATCCAACGGTACAAGGGTCTTGGCGAAATGAACCCCGATCAGCTCTTCGAAACCACACTCGATGCGGAACGCCGGGTCATGTTGCAGGTCCGAATCGAAGACGCGGTGGCGGCCGACGAGGTGTTTACGACCCTCATGTGCGACCAGGTCGAGCCACGCCGCGATTTCATTGAAAGCAATGCCCTCGCGGTCTCCAACCTGGATGTCTGACACCATGACCCAATCCGTCCGCCGTCTACCCGACTTTTCCGAATTTGATGTTGCAGGTGTCGCCAATGCGTTGCGCGAACTGCTTGAGAACACACAATCTCGGATCGACACCCTGGCGACAGCGGAGGCACCGGACTGGGCGAGCTTTGTCGAGCCGCTCACCGAGGCCTGCGATGCCATCGATCGCTTCTGGTCGCCGGTCAGCCATTTGAACGCGGTCATGAGCAGTGATGCCTTGCGCGATGCGTACAACGCCGGCTTGCAGACCCTTCAGGCGTTCTACACGGATCTCGGGCAAAACCGTGCTCTGTTCGAGCAGTACCGCGCCATCGAAGCCGGTTCGGTGTACGGCGACCTCAGTGCCGATCAACGTGTCGTCATCGACAACGCGTTGCGCGATTTTCGCCTCTCGGGTGTCGATCTCGAGGGTGACGCGAAAGCTCGCTACCGCGAAATCAGTCTGCGCCTGAGCGAGCTGGGCAGCCAGTATCAGGACCAGCTGCTCGACGCGACAAACGCCTGGTCCATTACCCTCGACGATGACGCCCGTCTCGCGGGCTTGCCCGACCACAGCAAACAGCTCTTGGCTCAGATGGCAGAACAAGCGGGCGAGGGCGCCTATGTCGTCAACCTGCAGATGCCGAGCTACATCGCTGTCATGACCTACGCCGACGACCGCGCATTGCGGGAATCGCTGTACCACGCGTACACTACGCGCGCGTCTGATCAAGGCCCGCATGCCGGGCAGTGGGACAACGGGCCGGTGATCGACGAACTGCTGGCGCTGCGTCAGGAGAAAGCCGCACTGCTTGGATTCGAGAGCTATGCCGCGTTGTCTCTGGCCACCAAGATGGCCGGTAGTGCGGGCGAAGTGACAGGCTTTCTGCGCGATCTGGCCGCCCGCAGTCGCTCCTTTGCCGAATCGGAACTCGCAGAGCTGCGCCACTTTGCCGCCGAAGACGGCCTGTCTGGCGAATTGCAACCCTGGGACACTGGTTACTATGCCGAGAAACTTCGGCAGCAGAAACACGCCATCTCGAGTGAGGAGCTCAAGCCGTACTTCCCGGCTGACCGCGCCGTGGACGGGCTCTTTGCCGTGGCGAATCGGTTGTTCGGGGTTTCGATCGAAGCCGTGTCGGATGCCGAGACCTACCACGAGGACGTCGCGCTCTACCGCATCAGCCGCGACGGCGAAGAGATCGGCAATTTCTACTTCGACTTGTACAGTCGGCCGCAAAAGCGCGGCGGTGCCTGGATGGCGGGTTGCGTCGACCGAAACCGGGTGGGCGATACCGTGCAATTGCCCGCGACCTTCATGGTCTGCAACCTCACACCACCGCTCGGCGACGCGCCGGCGCTCTTCGACCACCAGGAAGTCACGACACTCTTCCATGAGTTCGGACACGGGCTGCACCACATGCTCACGCGGATCGACAACGCCGCCATTGCCGGTATCAACGGCGTCGAGTGGGACGCGGTCGAGTTGCC
>CALDHJ010000472.1 GCA_937941555.1 uncultured Granulosicoccaceae bacterium
CGGCAGAGTCGCCTTGAGGAAATCCTGGTCGCGCTGCAAGGGCGATGTGACGCCTTCGAAGCGCACGTCTTCGGGCAACACCACCGGCAGGTCCTCGGCCGGCACCGGGTGTGCCTCGCCGGCCTCATCGTAGATGACCGGGATCGGGGTGCCCCAATAGCGCTGACGCGACACCAGCCAATCGCGCATCCGGTAGTTGACCTTGCGCTCACCGTTGGCGTTGGCAACGAGGTAGTCGCCGGTCGCCTCGAGCGCCGCCTCGAATTCGAGGCCGTCGAACTGTGCGGAGTTGATGAGCTTCGTGCCACCCTTGGCAATGAATGCCTCCTCTTCAATGCCGACGTGCTCATCGCTGCTGTCGACAACCTGCACGATCTCGATGCCGTACTTGCGGGCGAATTCGTAGTCGCGCTGGTCGTGGCCCGGCACACCCATGACAGCGCCACCGCCGTAACTCATGAGCACGTAGTTGCCGACCCAGACCGGCACGGGCTCGCCGGTCACCGGATGGGTCACACTGACCCCGAGCGCCATGCCTTTTTTCTCGAGCTTTTCGATCACCGCCTCGGAGGTGCCCGTGCTCTTGCATTCGGCGACAAAGGCCGCAACCTCGGCGTTCTCGGCGGCGACCGCTTGCGCAACCGGGTGTTCGGCCGCGACCGCCATGAAGGTCACGCCCATGATGGTGTCCGGTCGCGTGGTGTAAACGCGGATGGTGGTGTCTTGTGCGGGTAGCGACCAATCGAACTCCACGCCCTCCGAGCGCCCGATCCAGTTGCGCTGCATGGTCTTGACCATGTCGGGCCAGTCGATGGTGTCGAGGCCGTCGAGCAGCTCCTGCGCGTAGTCGGTGATGCGCAGGTACCACTGCGCGATGTCGCGGCGCTCGACCGGGTTGCCACAACGCCAGCAGCAGCCGTCTTCGACCTGCTCGTTGGCGAGCACGGTCTGGTCGGTCTCGCACCAGTTCACCTCACCGTTTTTGCGGTAGGCGTCTCCACGCTTGAGCAGCTCGGTGAAGAACCACTGCTCCCAGCGGTAGTAGTCCGGCTTGCAGGTAGTGACTTCACGCGACCAGTCAAAACCGAATCCGAGCGCCTGCATCTGCTGCTTCATGTAGTCGATGTTGGCGTAGGTCCACTCGGCCGGCTGCCGGCCACGCTCGATCGCGGCGTTCTCGGCTGGCATGCCGAAGGCGTCCCAGCCCATCGGGTGCAACACGTTGTGGCCACACATCCGGCGGTAGCGACTGATCACATCAGAGATGGTGTAGTTGCGCACATGACCCATGTGCAGTTTGCCGCTCGGGTATGGCAGCATGCTGAGGCAGTAGTACTTGGGCTTGTTCGGGTCTTCGGTGACCTCGAACGACCGGTTGTCGGTCCAGTATTTCTGCGCGTCGCGCTCGACGGTGCGAACGTTGATTTCAGCTTCCATGGGTCGGTATCGGCGAATCGTTGGCGAATCCACTAATGATAAATCAACCGGGCCAATCTGTTGGCGCGAAGTGCGCCAACTCGGGTTCAGTCGGGGCTTTTCACCAGCGGCAGCCGCCCACCCAATCCCATGAACTGCCGTGCGAGCGTCCGGCGGGCCGGCGCAAAGCGGTCGGTCAGCAACAGGCCCGCACCGCGCAGGTGACCCAACACCGTCGATTCACCGCGAAAAAGCCGCGCCAGCCCCTCGGTCGCAAACGCCGTGCGGCGCTGGTCGGCGCCGCGCCGACGCCGGTACTGCGCCGCTACGTGCGGGGCCGCCGGATCGGCGTCGGGACCGAGCTCGCGCAACAACTCCGCGAGTGTCAGGCAATCGCGCAGTGCGAGATTGAAGCCCTGCCCCGCGACCGGGTGCAGCGTGCGCACCGCGTTGCCGATGAGCACGATACGGCCTTGCCAGGCGGACTCGGCCGACACCGCCACCAACGGAAACGCCTGGCGTGGCGTCACTGACACAAAGTGATGTGTGAGCCCGCTGCGCTCGCCCACCTCCTGCATGAACGCCGCATCATCGAGCGCTACGACGCGCTCGAGGGCAGCGTCGGGCACGGTGTAGACGACCGACAAGCGATTGCGGTCGAGCGGCAACAAGGCCAGAGGGCCGTAAGGGCAGAAACGCTCCCAGGCGACATGCGGCGGCCAGCCGGCGCCGGTGATCTCGGCGACCACCGCGTGCTGGTCAAAGGCGACTTCGCGGCCCAGCGCGACGCCGGCACAGTCCCGCACGCGCGATTGCCCGCCGTCGGCCGCGACCACGAGCGACGCGCGAATCTGACGCCCACTCTCCAACGTCAGCAACACACCATCATCGTCTTCGCTCAAGGACGCGAGCGCATCGGGAGAGAGATCCAGAACGTCACTGCGCGCCACGACGGACGCAGCCAGGGCCGATGCCAACGCGCGATTGGGCACAACGTATCCCAGAGCCGGCACGCCCATGTCGGATGCGCTCAGCGTGACGCTACCGAAGTGACCCTGTTGTGAGACCTTGACCGTCTCGATGGCACACGCGTCGTCCGATATAGCGTCCCAGAGCCCGAGGTCTTGCAGCAACCGCGCGGACACCTGGGCGAGTGCCGTACTGCGCGGGTCATCGGGCAACTCGGCAACCGGTCGCCGCTCGACCCAGGCCGTGCGTAGCGGTGCACCGTGCAGCGCGTGGACCAGGGTCGCGCCGATCAGCCCGCCCCCGACCACCACCACATCGCAGTGTTCAACCACTCGACGTCGCCATGGTGGCTTCGATGTCCTCGACGCTCAGCGGCGCCCCGGCGGATATGACGTCGGCGCCATCACGCGCTACGGCGACATCGTCTTCCACGCGAATTCCGATACCGCGGTAGTGCTTCGGGATGCCGGGACCAGACGGGATATACAAGCCCGGTTCAATCGTCAGGACGTTGCCGATTTCAAGCTCGCGCCAGGCCTTGTCTGTCTTGTATTCCCCGACATCGTGCACATCGAGCCCCAGCCAATGGCTGGTGCGGTGCGGGAAGAAGCGGGTGTGCTCACCGGCGCGAATCAGGTTGTTGACCCGGCCCTTGAGCAGACCCAATTTGACCAAACCACGGGTGAGCTCCTGTACCGCGGCATCGTGCGGGTCGCAAAAGGCATTGCCCGACTGCACCGCCGCCATCGCCGCGTGATACGCACTGAGCACGACCTCGTACACTTCGCGCTGCGGGTCACTGAAGCGGCCGTTGACCGGGAAGGTGCGGCTCACATCTCCGGCATAGCCGTCGAGTTCGGCACCGGAGTCTATCAACACCAGGTCGCCGTCCTTGAGGGGTTCGCGGTTGGTGATGTAGTGGAGTGTGCAGGCGTTCTCACCGCCCGCAACAATCGGCTCGAAGGCGTGAAATGCACCCTCACGGCGGTAGCAGTAGCCAAGCTCCGCTTCGAGCGCATACTCCATCATGTCGGGTGCGCAGACCTGCATGGCGCGGATGTGCGCCGCTGCGGTCAGTTGACCGGCACGCCGCATCTGGCCGATTTCGGTGCGCGATTTGCCGATGCGCATTTCGTGCATCAGCGGATCGAGCGCGACGAACTCGGTCGGGGTGTTCTGCCAGCCGCGGGTCTTGGCGTGCACCTGGTTGATCCAGCTCATGAGCTGCGCGTCGAACTCGGGGTCGAGGCCGAAGGTGTGGTAGACCTGATCGCAGCCCTCGATCAGCCCGGGCAGGATGTCGTCGATATCGTCGATCGGAAACGCGTCATCGCACTCGAGCACTTGGGGTGCAAGCATGACACCGGTTCGCTTGCCGTCCCACTGCTCGCGTTGCGGATCGCGGTCGCGGCAGAACATCAGGTATTCGCCCTGTTTGCGACCCGGTATGAACACCGCAATCGCATCGGGTTCTTCAAATCCCGTGAAATAGAAAAAGTCGCTGTTCTGGCGGTAGGGATGGTGGGTGTCGCGGCTGCGCACCTGCTCGGCTGCGGCCGGCAGGATGGCGATGCCGCCGGTACCAACGGCGCGCAACAAATGCCGGCGGCGGCGTGCGCGTTCGTTCAGAAGTGTCTGGTGGGAAGCCATATCAGTTCAAACCCGTTTGGGTGCAAGCCCGCAGGCTGTGGTGTACTCAATGCACGCTGTTGCGGCTCGCCGCAATGACCGGTTGCATCTCTTCATAAACAAGCATGGCCCCGACGCGAACGTATTCCTCAAGTTCGACAAACGAGTCTTCGGCCTCTTCGTCGTCATCGTCGTCGCTGTGACCGGCCGCCGCGATCGCACCGACGTCGGTCAGCAATTCGCGTGCTTCGGTGCTGAGAATCCGACTCGGCTGCAGGGCACTCAGAGACAGTGCGTAGGAGAAGCCGCGGCACCAATCGGCGAGCGCATCGGCCCGCTCGCTCAGGCTCGAGTCCTCACCCGGCAACAGCGGGTGGAAACCGAGGTCTTCATCGGCGAGTGCGGCCAGCGTGTGGCCGTAGAGTGCGCGCAGTGCGTTGCGCAGGCGCTGACCCAGGGCATCGTCATCCTCCGGCATGACGAACATTTCGTCGTACCAGTGATCGAAGCCCGGAGCCGCATCGCCGCACGCGAGGCCAACGAGAACGCCGTGGCTTTCCGGCAGGCTGACATTGCATTCGAGCTCATCCGCCGCGTGCAACAACTCTTCGTAATCGGGTGTCGTGTTCATCCCGCCATTCTACCGCCAGCCCCGGCGGTTTACCGGATTCTCTCTTCTGTTACGATGTGCCCGCATTGGCAATCAGACTCGGCACACCAGACGTTCAGCCTATGGACACACACGAAAATCCGCTGCAGTCGCGCCTGACCCGCCTGGCGTCACGCGTCGACGACATGGCCACCGAACTCGAGCGCCTGCGCCGCGAGAACCGCTCGCTGCTGACCCAGCGCGAGGGGCTGCTGGACGAGCGGGCAAAATTGAAGGAAAAGAACGAGCTGGCCAAGGTGCGTGTCGACGCCATGATCTCGCGCCTGCGTTCGCTGGAGTCCAATTCATGAGCGACAACACCGCCGTCACCGTTCGGCTGCTCGAACGCGACATCCAGCTCGCCTGCCCACCCGACGAAGTCGACAACCTGCACGCCGCCGCCAAACACCTGGACGACCACCTGCGTGACCTGCGCAAGCGCTCGTCATCGAGCACGCCGGAGAAGCTCGCACTGGTGGCCGCGATGAACATGACCAGCCAACTGCTCAAGGCCCGAAGCGGCTCGCCCGACTTCGAGGCACTCTTGGGGGTTCTGAGCAGTATCGAGGCGTCAGTGGACGTTGCGCTCGCCGACAACGGCGATGAAGCCATTGATTTGCCAGAAGATTCGTCTGCCGAGCCCACCGTTCAATCGAGTTGAATCCGATCGGATTACAGAGTGATACGCCACGTTCGAACACCGGAACTTGGCCAACTAACTGCTACTATCCGAAT
>CALDHJ010000473.1 GCA_937941555.1 uncultured Granulosicoccaceae bacterium
CCCCGAGGGTCCGCAGGATGGCGATATCCGACTGCTTTTCGTTGACCACCATGATCAACATGCTGACGATGTTGAAAGCGGCGACGGCAACGATCAGCGACAGGATGATGAACATCATGGTCTTTTCCGTTTGCACGGCGCGAAAGAAATTGCGGTGTTGCCAGGTCCAGTCGGACACCCACCAGGTCTCGCCAAGGGTATCGGCCAGATCCTTGGCCACCGCCTGGGCATTGAACATGTCGACAAGCTTCAAGCGCACACCGGTCACGCCGTCGAGTCGTTTGAGCTTCGCGGCATCCGCCGCCGCGAACACGGCCATGTTACGGTCGTACTCGCCCATGCCGGACGAGAAGGTGCCCACCACCGTGAAGCGCTTCATGCGCGGCGTGACGCCAACCACACTGACCGAGGCCTCGGGCGCGACCACCGTGATGTTGTCGCCGGTCTCGACCCGCAGAAAGGCCGCGAGCGAGGCTCCGAGGACAGCGTTGAATTCACCCGGTTGCAAGTCGGCCAGACTGCCCGTGACCATTTGCGCCTCGATATCGGAGACGGCTGATTCGAACTCGGGCAGTACACCGCGCGCCAGCGCGCCGGTCACGCGCTCGCCGTTGACCAGCATCAGCTGCGCCTCCACATAAGGCGCAGCACCGACCACTTCCTCGTGGTCGCGCGCTGCCGCGGCCAGTGCCTGCCACTCTGCGACTGGACCGTCGGGCTTGGTGATGGTGGCGTGCGATGCCATGCCGAGAATGCGTTCGCGGACTTCGGTCTGGAAGCCGTTCATGACCGACAGCACCACGATCAGGGTCGTGATACCGAGCGCAATGCCGACCACCGAGATCAGTGTGATGAAGGATACAAAGCCGCTGCGGCGACGCGAGCGCGTGTACCGCAGCCCGATCGCCAGTGTGAAGGGTTGTCGCATGGGCTGCGAGGGTAGCCCAATTTCGGCGGCGGCGTGTGCCCTGGGGACTCACGATGCCCCCTCGCCCGTCTGAAACGGTGTATCAGGCCAGCTGCAGCCTGCGGCCGTTGCGCCAACTCATCAGCACCAGCGCAATGCCGATCACCAGCGCCACGCCGTAGACCGCCGGATCGCCGTTCAGGATCAAGGCGCTGAGCACCAGTCTCAGCCCGACATTCCACAGCGGCAGGGCATCGTTGTCGAAGCGCGCCAGCGCACTTGCCAGCAGATAGAGGGCACACAACAGGCGCAACAACAACGGCACCAGCAGTGCCGTGTCGACGGTGCCGTCGTAGCCCGGCAGGTAAGTCACCATGCCGCCGCTGGAGTTCGGGTTGATCTGCGCCTGCTCGATCAACAGGAGCTCGGGGTACATCGCAAACACGAACGGAATGATGAACATCACGATGCCCGAGCGCACCGCCGAGAAGCCCGTCGCCATGGGGTCCTGTTTGGTGATCGAGGCCGCAGCGAAAGCGGCCAACGCCACCGGAGGCGTGATCGCGCTGGCAACCGCGAAGTAGAAGATGAACATGTTTGCCGTGAACATCGATATGCCAAGCCCAGCCAGCACTGGGCCCATCAACAGAGCGACGTTGATGTAGGCCGGCACAGCCGGCATGCCCATACCGAGCAGAACCGCGAGCGTCATGGTGGCGAACAACGCGATGAACTGAAACAACACCGATCCGCCATCGCCGAAATTGAAGGCGTTGAGCCACTGCAGCACATCGATCGAGATGAAGTTCGGCAAGGCTGTCAGCCGCAGACAGAAATCGATGATCGTCACAGCGAGGAACATCAAATAGAGCGTAGAGATCAAAACACCGGCATTGGAGAGTGCATCGAGCAGCTTGCGCGGCTTGGCGCGCATGCCCGGATCGAGAAACAGCAAGCCGATCAGCAACATCACGGCCCACCAGCCCGCACTGCCCGCGTCTCCCGCGCTGTTCTGCACCAACTGCAAATACCAGGGCAGGCTCTCCACCACACAGCGCTCACCGATGATCGTGCGCTCGGCGCCGAACAATCCCGAGACAAAACCACACCCGACGTCCTGTTTCGGGATCAGCAACAGCACCAGAATGAGCCCGATCGGGGCGAAAATCATGAGCAGATTGAAGCGGTCCTGGCGATCGAGAACCATGTCCTCGGTGAGTTCGCCGATGGCCTCCAGCCCCTGCTTGCGAGATTGGAACACCACGGACAGGAACAGACAGAAGAAATACGCCACGGCCGGGATGATGGCGGCGATGATCACGTAGGAGTACGGCACCCCGGTCAGGGCTGCGAGAACAAAGGCTGCCACGCCCATGACCGGTGGCATGATCGAGCCCCCGGACGATGCAGCGGCCTCCATGCCGCCGGCAAATACTTTTGAAAACCCCCGCTTGACCATCATCGGAATTGTCAACACACCGGTCGACAGCACATTGACCACCGGGCCGCCGGAGATGGTGCCGAACATTGCCGAGCTCACGATCGCCGCGTGCGCCGGGCCGCCGCGCAGATTGCGCGTCCACCGAAACGCAAGCTTGATCAGCGACTGCCCACCGGCCGACACACCGAACAGCGAACCGAGGATCAGGTACGGGAATATCGTGTTCAGGATGATGTCCATGAACCGCCCGAGAAAGCCGCTCGCGTTGTTGGTCAGGATATCGTGTATGCGCGGCCGGCCATCCGACAGCAGCCGCGGTTCACCACCGAGCTTGGTGATCAGGTACTTGTTGATGTCGTCAGCGCCGTGCACGTACCACATCGCGATGGTGATGAAGGTGTAGGCGACGACCAATATCGCGACCAGCACCAGCGGCAAACCCCAGACTTTGACGTTGTAGGCGAGGAAAATCATCACCGAGATGCCGACGATCGCGACGATCCAGCCGCCGGTGGTGCCGACACAGTTGGGGTCGTCGACCGTGGTGGGCTCGGGCAGACCGAACAGCGCCGCGTTCTCGCGCTCGATCTCGAGCGTCTGCTGAATCAGTCGGGCGCGCTCACCGGTGAACTGGTCTACCAGGCAGATCGACTGCAGCTCGACCATGTAGGTCACCGAAATCGCCACCGCAGCTACCACCAGCGCAACATCGAACCAGAATCCCACGGCCCGGCGGATCGGGCCGCGGTTGCTCCACTCGCGCCAGATCGAGTGTTTGAGCACGACAATGACCATCATCACAACGAAAACGATCGGGTAGAAATACTCGAGCGGGAATCGCCGTACCTTGAGCCAGTCGAGCCCGGTTACCGCTCGCGCCATGTCCTCGAGGCCCGGTATCGCCGGCATGGCGTTGACCAGGCCCACCAAGACAAAGCCCAACGCCAACAGATACGCAGTCTTTGCGGCGACGGGGCCGGGAGCGGGCGTGTCAGCCATGGGTATCCTTCAAACGAAAACGGGCGCGAAAGGCGCCAGTAAAACAGTAGCGTGTTGAGGCCGAACCCGAGGTGGTTCGGCCGGTGGCGAGCGGGTCAAGCGCGACCCGCTGCCAGGGTTGCATGCCCTCAGGCAGGCTTCGCGCAGTCGGGCACGGTGTATCCCGCCTCTTCCCAGGCCGCAATCGCACCCGGGTGGTATTTGAGCGGGTTGGGACCACAGGTGCTGGCAACCGCCGGATCGAGATCACCGAATCCGGAGAACCGCATGAAGGGCGCTTTCTGAACGATCGCATCGAAGTTTTCGATCATGGCAGCGGTCATCGCCTTGGCGGTCTCGAAATCCAGGTCCTTGTGGACCATGTCGCCGCCAACGGTTGCGATAGAGCGGAGTTTGCCGTCCGCGTCACCAACGATCGTCAGACCCGGCTGCTCACCGAAATCCGCCACATCGACAATCATGCCGCCCGACCCGGGTGCGCGGGAATATTTCTGGAAGGCCTCGCCGTCAAACAGCTCCTGCGGAATGCCCCACAACGAGACGGAACCGGCCGAGAGGGCGCGCGTGATCCGGGTGTCAGGGAAGTAGGACGGCAGCACCATGGCGTCGGCCGTGTTGTCGGCAATCGCCTGCGGCATCTGGCCCCAGTTCAGCTGCACGCCCTCGTAGCCCTCCCCGTCATCGAGACCGGTTGCGAGCTTGATGATCTGGCGTGCGTTGCTCAGCGCGCCACCGCGCGGCGGGCCATTCAGGACACGTTTGCCCTCGAGGTCTCCCCAGCCTTTGACCGGTGAGCTGTCGTAGGCGTAGAGCGCAAAAATGCCGAAGCGGTAGGTGTAGAGCATGCGCGCGTTCTGGATCAGCTCCGCGCCGGTCTCTTTACCCATCTTGGCGTAAGGTCCTGCGCCACGGGACATCAGAAACGGCAGAATGAATGGCGCTGCCGCCACGTCTGTTTTGCCCTCAACCAGGTTTTGCAGGCTGTTGGTCAGGGTTTGGCAATCCTGTACCTGAAGGTTGGCGATCCCTTTGGCGGCCAATTGCTCGCCAAGCGTGATCACCATGGTGCCCGGCGCGCCACCGGCACACGCGGTCTCACCGGTGAGCGTGGACATGGCATTGGCCGGCGTCGACATCACAGCAGCAGCGACGGCGAGGCCGGCGCTCAGTTGAATCAGTGCTTTCATGTGGTCTCCAGAACAGGATATTTAGTGCATCAATCGCGCACCAATGTACCGCAGGGTGGTAATGAGGTCGATAGTTAACATGGTAATTTCCGGCTTCCGATCGTCCGGCTTGTGACACAGGCACGGCGCGGGCAGCACACCGGACACGCAGCGCAGCGAATCTGCCTGCGCTGTTGCCACTGCCAGCCAGAGCGTACGCCTGGTTGCCTGCAGCCTGTTGGCTCGAGGTCTCGGGTACACTGACGGGTTTTCGTGTCCAACCCGATCACGTGACCACGCCTTTTCTCTTCCCGGAACCCACCGCGACAGCCACCCGCTGGGGCCAGCTGCACGGCGCAGCACTCCCGCTCGCCATCGCCGAACACGCTGCGCGCACCGACAGACTGACTGTGGTGCTGCTGCCCGGCGCGAGTGATCTGCTCCAGCTCGAAGCACCGTTGCGCTGGTTTCTCGGTGACAGCGTGCCGCTGCGCGTAATCCCCGACTGGGAAACCCTGCCCTACGACCCCTTCTCGCCGCACCAGGACATCGTCTCGCAGCGCATCGAGGCGCTCTACCACCTTCAGCAACAGACCACTGGCGTGCTGCTGCTGCCGGTGCAAACCCTGCTGCAGCGCCTGGCACCACCGAGCTTCATACGCGGTCATGCGCTGATGCTCGAACGCGGCCAGACGCTCGACCCCGAGTCCTTGCAACGCGATTTGGTCGAGGCGGGATACCGCGCGGTCAGTCAGGTTCTCGAACACGGCGAGTTCGCGCGCCGCGGTTCACTGCTCGACCTCTACCCGATGGGCGCCGCGCACCCGTTTCGACTCGACTTCTTCGACGACGAGCTCGACTCGATCAAGGTGTTCGAACCCGAGACGCAGATCGCCACCGAGACGGTTGACGTGGTGCAACTGTTGCCGGCGCACGAGTTTCCGCTTAACGAGGACGGCATCAAACGTTTTCGGCAACAGTTCCGCGAGCGCTTCGAGCAATACGGTGGCAGCCCGATCTACCGCGACGTCACGGCCGGCATCGCGCCGTCGGGGATCGAGTACTACCAGCCGCTTTTTTTTGACGAGATGGCGTCGCTTGACGCCTACCTGCCCGCCGACATCTCGGTGCTGGCACTCGACGGTTGGCGCGAGGCGCTGGACCAACAATGGCAAAGCATCAGCGACCGCTACGAGCAGATGCGCCACGATATCGAACGCCCCCTGCTGCCACCTGACGAGCTGTTCCAGAGCCGTGATTCGGTTGTCGAACAGATCGACGCGCGCCAGCCCGTGTTGCTCGGCGCATTTGAAGCCAAGGGCAAA
>CALDHJ010000474.1 GCA_937941555.1 uncultured Granulosicoccaceae bacterium
AGAAGGCGGGTAAAAAACGCATGAAGCAGATCGGCAGTGTCGAGATTCCTCAGGAGGCCTTTCTGGCCGTGTTAAAGGTCGATTGATTGCTATGGCGTTTGACTTTGAAGTGTTGCTCGTCGGGCTGACAGCCATTTCGGGTGTGGTCTGGCTGCTCAATGCGCTGGTGTTCAGAAGCGACGGCGTGATGGCAGAGTACGGCCGGTCTTTTTTTCCGGTGCTGTTGTTTGTCGTGGTCTTGCGTTCATTTGTGGTGGAGCCCTTTCGCATTCCGTCCGGGTCCATGATTCCAACCTTGCAGATCGGCGACTTCATCCTGGTCAACAAATTCTCATACGGTGTGCGGCTCCCGATTGTGCACACCAAGCTTGTCGATCTGGGCGGGCCCGAGCGGGGCGATGTCGTGGTGTTCCGGTTCCCCGCCGAACCTAAAATCGACTACATCAAGCGGGTTGTCGGGCTGCCGGGTGACGAGATCACCTATATCGACAAGCGCGTGTTCATCAACGGCGAGCCAGTGCCGGTATCTGTGATCGGCACCGTGGACGACCCGACCGGTCGCGGTGTTCAGACCATCGAGGTTGAAGAAACGCTTGGCGACAAATCCCACCGCATACACCTGCAAAATACGTCCTACACGCGGCAAACCCGTACCGTTGTACCCGAAGGGCACTTTTTCGTGATGGGGGACAACCGGGACAACAGCTCCGACAGCCGCCGCTGGGGTACCGTGCCGGAGGCGAACCTGGCCGGCAAGGCGTTTTTCATCTGGATGAACTTCAGCAAGCAGTCTGGAATGGATTTTGATGTGGATTGGAAACGAATAGGTTCCCGAATCCATTAAAAATCCGAGGTCAGTGTGAAAAAACAGTACGGACGAGTGTCTTTTCTGGCGGCTTGTGGCGTGGTGTCTCTGGGCTTGGCTCTGGTGATCTCCTTCAAGGCGGGTCCCGCATACATGCATTACTGGTATGTGAAGTCTGCTGTGGAAGAGCTGCAACTCAGCCCGCCGCGTGCCAGTGCCAGCAATGCGGACGTATACCGACAGATTAAGCGTCATCTTCAGGACAACGCCATCTACGATCTCAATCCGGAAGAGCTCGTGACAATCACCGGTCGCGGCGATCGCCGTCAGTACATGGTCGATTACGACGTTCGGGTTCCGATGTTTTTCAACGCAGACATCATGCTGTCCTTTCGTCCCGAGGGTGTGGCTGAAGACTCCTGACACCGTGGGTCAGGCGCAGTCGGTGTCAGCCATTGGCGGCCGGTGCGCGAGGCGAGCGCGGGTCTGCGGATAGCGGCCACCGGATTTCAGGCTGGCGGGTTGCTGTGAGATGCTGAACCGATGGCGTTGTTCTGCACTCGGTGAGTGTGAGTCGGTACAATCCCGTGATGACTGGCTCTTACGATGCGCTTCTCGCCCGACTCGGGCACCAATTCTCAGACCGCGATCTGATTCGCGTGGCGCTGACACACCGCAGTGTCGGCCCGTGTAACAACGAACGTCTCGAATTCCTCGGCGACAGCCTGCTTAACTGTATCATCGCGGCCGAGCTGTTCCGCTTGAGGCCAGAGTTGCCGGAAGGCGATCTCAGCCGATTGAGAGCGACTCTGGTGCGCGGCACAACATTGGCGGAGGTAGCAGGCGAGCTGGAGTTGCCGGCGCTCCTGATCATGGGGCCGGGCGAATTGCGAACCGGCGGATTTCAGCGCCACTCGATTCAGGCAGATGCCGTCGAAGCCCTCCTTGGTGCTGTCTATCTCGATGGCGGTTTTGACGCCTGCCGGACAGTTGTACTGACGCTGTTCGCCCAGAGGTTGGCGAGCTTGCCGTCAGTCGCAACGCTCAAGGATCCCAAGACGCGATTGCAAGAGTGGCTACAAGGGCGGGGTGAGCCGTTGCCACTCTACGAGTTGGTGTCGAGCGATGGGAAATCCCACGAACGCGTATTCACCGTGCGCTGCGTGGTTGAAGCATGCAATGTGTCGAGTGAGGCGTCTGGAACCAGTCGCAAGAATGCCGAGCAGACAGCTGCAGAAGAGGCGTTGAACAGCCTCCTGTCCAGACGCAAGAGAGCTGGATCATGATCTCCAAACCGCAATACGGCGCCGTCGCGCTGGTCGGCCGCCCCAACGTCGGCAAATCCACATTGCTCAACCACCTCGTCGGTGAACGCATCAGCATCACGGCCCATCGACCGCAAACCACGCGACATGCGGTGCGCGGGATCGCGACCTGGGGCGCAGTGCAGGCCGTTTTCGTTGACACCCCAGGGATCCACGGCGGCGGCAAGCGTGCACTCAATCGGGTGCTCAACCGAACGGCTCGCGGTTCACTTGCCGATGTCGATGTTGTGGTTCTGCTGGTGCAGGCCCCGCAATTCACCGGCGATGATCAGCTTGCGCTCGACGCCGCCATCCGCAGCGAAAGACCTGTCATTCTCGCGGTCAACAAGATTGATCGGCTGAGTGACAAGGCCTCGCTGTTACCGTATCTGCAGTCGCTGCCCGGTGTCGAATCGGTCGCGCATGTCGTGCCGGTATCCGCCTTGAAAGGGGATGGCGTCGATCAACTGAAACACTGCCTGATCGACCTCCTGCCGCATGGCGAGCACGTCTACGCGGCGGATGAATTGACCGACAAGAGCGAGCGGTTTCTCGCGGCCGAGATGATTCGCGAACAGCTGACGCGTCAGCTGAACAAAGAATTGCCCTATGCCATTACGGTCGAGATCGAGCAGTTCGATGTGTCGCCGAGCGGCTACCGCATTCTGGCCGCCATCTGGGTTGAGCGAGACAGCCAGAAAGGCATCGTCATCGGTCACCAGGGCAACAAACTGAAGTCGGTTGGCAGCCGCGCGCGCGAACGGATGTCGGCGTTGTTCGGTGTGCCGGTACACCTGGAGCAACGCGTTTTGGTTCGTCGCGACTGGTCGGATGACCGCGATGCACTGCACTCGTTGGGCCTGGGTGACTGACCTCGATCCGACATGGGTGCTGCACACGCGCAGCTACCGTGAGACCAGTCTGATGGTCGATGTGTTCGGTCTGCACACCGGGCGCTACCGGGTGATCGCAAAGGGCGCCAAACGGGGAAAACGCAACCAACGTGCGGTCCTTCAGCCCTTCCGTGGGTTATTGGTCTCGACGCGGGGGCGTGGCGACTTGCGCGCGCTGGGCGCCGTTGAAGACAGTGGTGCTGCTTATCCGCTTGCGGGAGAGCGGTTGGCTTGCGGCCTGTATTTGAACGAGTTGCTGATGGCGTTACTGCCGGCCTGTGAACCTGCGTCCGACGTCTTCGCGCAATACAGCCACACGGTGTCGTCGGTGGCCGGTTGTGAGACAGCATCGGCGTCGGCGCCCGCACTGCGCGCTTTCGAACTGACACTGCTCCAGGGGATCGGACTGGCGCCGGACTTTCGGGTCGTCGGCGCGTCCGGTGAGGCGGTGGTGGAAGAGGGTCTCTACAGCGTTGACGCACACGGTATCGGACATGCTGTTTCCGGCTCGGTCGGATTGACGGTATCCGGGCGTGTGTTGCTCGCGCTGTCAAAGCACGATTTTCTGACCGAGGCCCCCGGCCAGCGATTGGTCCTGGCGGCGCTGTTGCAGGGTCCGCTCGGTGGACGAACTCTGCGTAGCCGAGAGCTTCTGGCCCAATTTCGCGATCTTGCTTCACGCCCTGGTCCTCTCCGGGCCGATGGGGACACGGGAGAACACCCCACGGATCGGCGGAGGAGACACTGTGACTGACAAGAGCCTGCAAGCGGCAGCGGGGCGTTGTTTGATGATCGCGGACCCGCTCGCAAAGTGTGCGGCAACCCAGGCGCTTGCGCGAGAGGTGGAAAACCGCGATTGGGTCGATCGTCTGGGTCGCGATCCGGTGGACAGCACACCGGTGCCCGGACGGCCGGCGAAGCCGGAGTTGGTCGATTCCCGCGAGGTTCGCAAGCGTGGCCCTGGCTCGGTTGAAGGACGCGCTGGCCTATATCATGCGCTGGCACACATCGAGTTCAACGCGATCAACCTGGCGCTGGACGCGGTCTACCGTTTCACCGATTTGCCCCATGCGTACGCAGCAGACTGGATCCGGGTCGCAGATGACGAGGCGCGGCATTTCCAAATGCTGGTTGCCCACCTCGACACGCTCGGTTACCGCTATGGCGACATGCCGGCGCACAACAATTTATGGGAAATGGCGGTTCGCACGGACTTTGACCCCATGGTGCGCATGGCGTTGGTGCCCCGGGTGCTTGAAGCCCGCGGCCTCGATGTGG
>CALDHJ010000475.1 GCA_937941555.1 uncultured Granulosicoccaceae bacterium
CTTTCAGACCAGCAAGCGTCATTTTGCTTTGTACTACGATGGACCTCGCTAAAAAAGCCGGTGTCAAGTCCTGTAGGGATTAGCGCTTGGAAAGGTCGAATGCCGGATCACACGATCTCCGCCGAAGGGGCATTGCACACAAGGGAGGGTCATCAAGATGGACACACAACATCTTCTCAAATCCGCCTACGCCGCACCGAGCACAGGTGATATCGGTCCGCTGCTGACACTGCTGTGCGACATCACGAAACAGGACCGAGCCACCTACAACGAATACCAGGCGGTAGACACGCTGCCCCGCACACTGGTGGCGAGGGGGCTCGACGACGACACCTCCGCAGATTTTCTCGGTCGCCACCACCGCGACAACGTCTGGCGACACCAGCGCTGCGAAAACGCCCAACTCAACCGAGAGCTCTTCCACGCCAAACGTGACGTCAGCGAGGCAGATCAGCGCGAATCGGCCTGGTACCAGGAATTCATGCCACGTCACCACATGGCAGATGCCTTCAGCGTGTGCGCCCTGCGGAAGCACGAATCACACGTGGCCCTCACCGTGATAAGTGAGACCAACAGTCCGCCATTCGACCCGGCCATATTGTGCGAGATCAACGCGATCTACCCAGCACTGAACCAGGCGCTGGAGCTCTTTCACCGGCTGCGCGGAACGGTGCTGGAACGTCAGTTCTTCGAGACCACCAGCTGCAGCAAACAGCAGGCGCATGTGCTGCTCGACAATTTCGGGCGCATCGTTCAGTGCACTGACGACGCGATGGACATTCTGCAGATGAACGATGGCATCACGACCGAGGCGGGCTACCTCAAGCTGCAGGACCTTTCTCTCGATCAGCGCATGGGTGCCTGCTTCAGGCAAACGCTCGAGGCCACGAAAGGGCGATCACTGCCCAAGCCGCTGGCTGTCGAGCGCCCGAGTGGAGACACCCCGTACGTCCTGGATTTTTGCCCTTGGGTTGTCACTGACGCCTCCCACCCAGAGGACGAAAGCTACGTACTCATCACCCTGTTCACGCCAGACAACAAACCCGATCTGCGCGCGGAGCTCGTTCAGGCAGCGTACGGTTTGTCCTCTGCCGAGACACGAGTGGTCAGTGCGCTGGTCAACGGAATGGATTTGAAGGAAATCGCTGCTGCCAACCACATCACGGTGTACACCGTGCGTAATCACCTGAAATCGGTGTTTGCCAAGACGGGTTTCAAACGGCAGGGCGAACTCATCGGAAAGCTGGTCAGTTTTATCGCTGAGTAGGCGATTACACGCTGTTGTTTCAGGGATGGAACCGGAAGACGGGGCGGCGGGAAGCCGAATACAATGTGAGGGCTATATTCCAGGCCACGGACGGCCCCCCGTCTTCCACTTTTTTGCTAGCGATCAAAATCCGCAGCACTGTGGCGCTCGGGCACCTGCAGCGCTTCATCCCCCCAGTTGCAGTTGACTCGGCGACCCCGTTGCACGGCTGGCCGCTCCGAGATTGATTGAGCCCACCGCAGCACATGTTCATAGTTGTCGACCTGCAAAAAGGTCGCTGCGTCGTAGATCCGATTCAATACCAGTGCGCCGAACCACGGCCAAATCGCCATATCGGCAATGCTGTAGTCCGACCCACCCACGTAGGTCTGCTTGGCCAACCGTTGATCCAACACGTCGAGCAGGCGCTTGGTCTCCATGGTGTACCGGTCGATAGCGTACTCGATCTTGATGGGGGCATACTTGTAGAAATGCCCAAAGCCACCACCCAGAAACGGTGCGCAACCTTGCAGCCAGAACAACCAGTTGAGAGTCTCTGTGCGAACAGCGGGTTCGCTTGATAAAAAGGCCCCGTATTTTTCCGCCAGATACAGCAGGATCGCACCGGATTCGAAGACCCGGATCCCGCGCTCGGCATCAAGAAGGGCCGGAATCTTGGAGTTCGGGTTCAGGGACACAAAGCCGTCGCCGAATTGTTCGCCGTCCCCTATCTTGATCAGGTACGCATCGTACTCGGCCCCTTCGACACCCGCCGCCAACAACTCTTCGAGCAGGATGGTCACTTTCTGCCCATTGGGCGTCGCAAGCGAATACAACTGAAGCGGGTGATCACCACGGGGCAGCTCGATTTCGCGCTGCGCTCCGGCAGTCGGCCGGTTGATCGAAGCCCAGGTGCCACCACTCTCCTGATCCCAGGTCCAGATATCCGGTGGTGTGTAGGTGTCTTCAGTGCGCATGTGTGTGTTCTCCAGCAGCTCGGCAGCCAAGTGGTATCCAATTGGATGCAGTGTACTGGCTGTACACCGCGCTGGCGATGCGCAAAACAAGCAGGAATCCGCAATGGTGTGTCGCGCCCTCGCGGACGCCGGACAGGCTCACCGTCGCAGCGATAGACAACGCACCCAGCTCGGATTCCGGGGAAGCGCAGACGATTTCAAACGCCTGGTCGATCGCCTCGGCTTTGATTGCGGTCTGCCGCGGGCGCTGCCTCGAGCGGCTTGCAAACGGCGTACTCCAACGCCAGTTGACCGCCCGCCCTACTACTGGAGGCTTTAACAATGAGCGACGCCAACGAAGTCAGCCGTGCAAACGCCGTTGGCGTCGCCGGTTGTCAGCGCGACGGCGTCAGTGCCAGCGACCGCCTTTGAACGCTTCCAGCAGGGTCTTGGCACGCCCCTCTTCAAGTTCCATGAACGATTTACCCTGCGAGAAGAAGTCGTTCAAACCGTCAATCTGCGCCAATTCTTCGCGCGAGACTTTCGGATAGCCCATGGACCAGGTGCCAAAGCTGCGTTCTGCAATGGGCTCGACAATGAGCTTTATCACGTTGTGGTGGCGATCATCGCCCTCCAGCCGAGCATACAACTCTTCGACGACCTCACGGTCTCCCTCGAGCACCTGAAAGAACGCGCCGGATTCGTACAGCAACATACCGGTGACATCGATGCGCTCGTTGTTCGCTCGGCTCTGATCGAGAATGCCCTCGAGGTCGACAGCAGAGAGCGGCACGTCCACCGATTTGCTGCAGTAAATGCACTGGACCATATCCACGTTTATCCACCTTTCCAGAATGCTCTGGATGCAATGACACTTGCGCGCAAAGGGTCGTTCAGAGGGTGAGCAGATCGCCTGCGCTCAGAGCGCAAGCACGTGCTCGGGCGGTCAGCCGAAGACGCTGGATTGCTGTGCAGCCAACCCGCATCACCGTGCGCGCGGGACTCGGGAGTCGTGGCCGACTTACCACCTGCCCCTCTTATCGGCAGAAACGGATTTTATTTGAGGGCTTATGAAGATTTATTTCACTCTGCCGCGGGCCCATTAAGGGCGCCCGCAACAGCGTGAAACACCGGGTTGCGGGCGGCATGCCTCAACACGGCAAACCCGGCGGCCGTCCATCAACCGTTGCCGTTGTCGGACAGCGGCGCACTGGCCATGAAACGGTTGAACTCGTCTTCGTCCTTACGACGCTTCGCGTCGGCGCGAAAGGCCCTGAACCGTTTGGCCCGCTCCTCGATTTCCACCTTGATTTCACGAATGCGGTCGTACTGTGTGTCCTGGTACTCGTTGAAGACGATGTTGTCCTCATCACCCACTGTGCTTGCGCCCCGGTTCGACACTTTGGACCACAGCCCGCGTGCGGCAGCTGGCAGATCCTTTATGTCACGGCCCGTGATGTTCCAGTAGAGCAGGACCAACCCGAGCGGCCAGAACAGAACGAAGCCGACCACCATGGCGGCAATGTTTCGCCCGCTCCAGTTTCCCTTGCGGTCGGTGAATTCGCAGCGAGCCCGTTGTGCGTGCGTGAAGGTCATGTCGTGGTCCTCATGTGAGTGAAGCGGTGCCCAGCGGCGTTTACGGGCGGCTCCATTCAGGGTTAATGTAAACACCGTTCACATAAGATTACGACCGGATAACGCAAAAATCAAGGGGGTGGCACAAAAAAAGTGAACGCTGTTAACATAGTCCCATGAAAAAGACCCGAGACACTTACCACCACGGCAATCTGGCCGAGTCCCTGCTCGACGCCGTGGAAGACCTGGCCACCCGGTTCGGGCTGGAGGCCGTGAGTTTGCGCGCCTGCGCGAAGCAAATCGGGGTGTCGCCCTCATCCGCCTTTCGGCACTACCCCGATAAGCGCGCTTTGCTCACGGCATTTGCGGCTCGCGCGCTGCAGCAACTGTCCACCGTGCTTGCAGCGGCCGCCGCAGAAAACGCCGGATTTCGCCAAACCGCACTGGCCTACGTTGGCTATGCGATTGAAAAACCGGCCCTGTTTCGAGCCATGTGGCGCGAGGACACCATTTACGCCGCGGATGAAAGTTACCGCGAGGCGACCGCTGCGCTCACCCGCCAATTGACTGCCGGATTTGGCGACGCCCTGCAGGACTGCGACCCCGACAACCTGAGTGAGCAAGAGTTACTTGTGTGGTCCACCCTGCACGGTTTGGCAGTACTGTTCACCGACGGGCCACTGAACCAGATTCGCGACGATTCAACCCGCCTCGAGACGGCGAACCGCGTGATTGATCAACTCATGCCGGCATTGCACCTCAACTGACGCCCACAACGGCAATCTGCACCTACCTGTAGATAGGGGTATCCTCCGTCACTCTCCCTCCCGACGCCCCCGAGTACCAACCCGTGGCAGACAATCGCCAGAAACTGACCGACATCGCGCAATCCAACGTTCAGAAAAGCGGTCTCAAGGGCCTGAGTTTTCGAACCCTGGCGGACGAAGTGGGCATCAAGTCCTCGAGCGTCCACTACCACTTCCCGGAGAAAGCCGACCTCGCACAAGCCCTGATCGAGCAATACAGCGACACTTTCGCGACGCGCCTCGATAGCATCTCCGCAGCGGGCGGCTCGCTGATGCGCAAGCTCTCGCGTTTCATGGACGTGATCGAGGCCGTCGCGGCATCGGACAGCGTGTGTTTGTGCGGGATGCTGGCCGCGGAACTGGAATCCCTGAGCCCCGAGAACCGCCAAGCCCTGCAGCGCTTTTTTACCGACATGGAAGACTGGTTGACGCGCGAGATCACGGCGCATCGCGCTGACCTGGGCACGGCAATCGAACCACACCAGCTGGCCAAGGTCATGGTCTCCGGTGTCGAGGGCGCACTGCTCGTCAGTCGCGTACACGGCAACACCGAGCACCTCGCCGCCCAGCGCACTGTGTTTGCCGATCTTCTGGGGCCAGAAGACCGCGCCTGACGCTGCTTTCCCGCGACTACTCGCCAATAAAAAACCGACCTGCCAGTCCATATTTACTCAATTTGAGCTTGCAATCTATCTAGTGATAGATAGAATCAGCGCACACACCCACGAACAGGACGACGCCATGGACGTGAACGCCGACTTTTCGAAGCGCGTGTTACTGCACGCGGACGACATCGAATGGGAAGAGTCACCCATGCCTGGCGTCGACCGCCGCCGACTGGACCGCGTGGACGCAGAAGAAGACCGCGTGACGACTATCGTGCGCTACGCGCCGGGCAGTGCATTCTCATCCCACGTCCACACCGGGGGTGAAGAGTTCATTGTTCTCGACGGCGTGTTTGAGGATGACTACGGCGATTGGCCCGAGGGCAGCTACATCCGCAACCCGCCGCAATCAAGCCACACCCCGGGTTCAAAGCCCGGCTGCACCATTCTCGTCAAGTTGTGCCAGTTCCAGCCCGATGATCGCACCTTTGTCCACGCCAACCGACACACGCTCGGCGCCGTGCCAGACCGAGACCGACCCGGCGCGAATGTGTCGCCCTTGTACAAAGACGCGCATGAAGACGTCCGTTTCGAGCACTGGGAACCTGGCGCGACGGTGCGGGTTGACGCCGAAGGGGGCGCAGAGCTCTCCGTGCTTGAGGGCGAACTCACCGAAAGTGGCGACCCGCTGCGTGTGCACTCCTGGCTGCGCCAGCCGACCAACAGCGAATTGATTGCCACTGTCGGACCGAGCGGCGCACGCGTCTGGATCAAGACCGGCCATCTGCGCGGCTTGTAATTCAACGCGTCCAGAATTTCACCCGACGCCGGCCCGGCATTTTGGGTCGCATCACCCTGCGGGCGCCGGAACGGTGTCCGTCAACTCACCCCTGACAACAACACACTGGAGATCACACCGTGATTGGATACGCAACAATCGGCGCCAAGGATCTGGATAAATCACTGGCCTTTTACGACGAGCTGTTGGCCCTGGTTGGCGGCAAACAGAAAATGGGACTCGACCGCATCAAGTTCTATGGCACTGACGAGCCGGGTGCCATGCTTGCTGTCTGCAGCCCGGCTAACGGCGAGCCCCAAAGCTGCGGCAACGGGCAGATGGTCGCGATTCCGGGTGGCTCACCCGAGGCCGCCGCCGCGCTCTACGACAAGGCCATTGAGCTCGGCGCGACCGATGAAGGGGCACCGGGCCAGCGCTTCGACTTTTTCTACGGTGCGTACGTGAAAGACCCGGACGGCAACAAGCTCTGCTTCTTCCACATGAGCTGAATGAAGCATCTACAGCGCCCGCGTACCGCGGGCGCTGTCAGACTGTTGAAAGACCAGTCGCCGATTGCAACCGATCCGGTTTGAGGCACATTCGGACGTTCGCAACGGTGCTTATGGAGTCAGGGTGTCAGGCACCGACGCCGGCCTGACGCACAAACACACCGTTGATCTGCCAACCCGAATCCGTCGCCAGCATGTGGTAGCTCGCTTCGAACACGCTGCCGGCTTTGTCCGTGAAAAACACGGTCTGCACGGGCTGTCCGCTGCGGTCCGTGAACACCCCGAAACGTACCCGCTCTGGTCGCCACACCATGGGGTAGCTCTGTTTGACCATCCGGCCAAAGCGCTCGGCCGACCCGAAGAGCCGCTTGATGGTGGGAGACGCATACGAAAAGGCGCGATCGAGGTCGTTTGCCTTGAAGGCGTCGATTTGCGCCGAGATGACCGCAGTCGGTTGCGGTTGCTCCTGTGCGTGAACCGAGAACGAAACGCCGAACAACATCAGCAGCGGAATCCAGAATCGCATGTCCCTACTCCCCGTGAAATGTGCCGTTTTGTGCGCGCCTCAAACCCCTGCGCCCACCCAAAGAGACTGATACGGTGGTGATTCGTTCCCTGTGCGCACATCGACCGTCAGGG
>CALDHJ010000476.1 GCA_937941555.1 uncultured Granulosicoccaceae bacterium
CTTTGGTCGCGTTGACGATGCCGCAGATGATCGAAATCAAGGTCGTCTTGCCCGCGCCGTTGGGGCCGAGCAACGCGAGAATTTCGCCTTCCTTGATCTGAAGATTGACGTCGGTCAGCGCTTCATGACCAGACTCGTATCGCTTTGTCAGGTGTTCGACTGACAGTATTGTGGACATGCCAAACCGCTACGCGAGGGGAATCGTCCATCGTAGCAGTTTCAACCGGATATGCGGGCGGCGGTTGTCTCGCCGGTGTCAGTCGATTCCCTCGCGCTGAAAACCGCGGTAATACTCCATCAGCGTGGCCTGGTCCTGGCCCCCGTAGCCGGCGGTCACCATGTGTTTGTGCATCTCGGCAACCAGCGCGGTCAAGGGCGCGGTCGTGCCCAGTGCGTTGGCGAGTGTAAGCGCACCGCCGAGGTCCTTGACCATGTTGTCGATGCGCCCGGTCGGGCGGTAGTCGCGCGTCGCGTAGCGTGGCATGTATTCCTGCAGTAACGCGCTGTCAGCACGGCCACCGAACAGCGCCTTCGGAATGTTCATCGGATCGATTCCAGCGTCTTCGGCGAGCTTGGTGGCCTCCGCCACCGCGGCAAATCCCAGCGCGCAGAGCACCTGATTGATCAACTTTGTGGTCTGCCCGGCGCCGGCTGCGCCCATGTGGGTGATGTTGCTAGCGATGTGCGACAGCACGGTGCGCGCGCGCGTCACCGGTTCCGCATCGCCGCCGAGCATGAGGGTCAGTTCGCCGATCTGGGCCTTAGGCGCGCCACCGGACAGGGGGCTGTCGACCCAGTGCAGGCCGGCGTCACGCGCCCGGGCGGCCAGCGCCTGGGTCGCATCCGGTGCGATCGACGACATGTCGATGATGACAGTGTCCGCCGCGGCACCCTCTGCCACACCGGCCTCACCGAAGACGGCGCGCTCACAGATAGCGGCGGCGTTGAGGCTCAGGATCACCGCATCGCAATCGCTCGCGGCCACGGCCGCCGTCTCGGCGGACGACGCTCCGTTGTCGACCAGCGCTGCGACCTTGAGCGGGTCGATGTCGAACACCACGAGTTGCTGTCCTGTGCTGAGCAGACGATTGCCGATGGCGTTGCCCATCACGCCTGCGCCGATCAGGGCGATTCGAAGACTCATGTGTGCTGTCCTGTTGAGGAAGGGGGAAGAAGGGGAGTTGCGAACGCGACAGTCTGTTCAACCACGCTGTCGAGAGAGGATGTGATGTCGATTACCACGCCGTGTTCGTCCTGCTCGAGTGGCTCGAGCAACGCGAGCTGGCTGTCGAGCAGGGACAGCGGCATGAAATGGTCGGTTCGTGCCTGCATGCGTGCGGCGATCACGTCGCGCTCGCCGTGCAGGTGGATGAACGAGGTGGTGGCGGCGTGCTCACCTCGGATGCGGTCTCGGTAACGACGGCACAACGCCGAACAACTGGCCACGGCCACGGGCCCGGCTTGCAGTAATGCAGTGGCAACCCGGTCGAGCCACGGCCAGCGATCCGCATCCGTGAGGGGCTCACCGCGGGACATCTTGGCGATGTTGTGCTCGCCGTGCAGCGCGTCGCCTTCGATGTAGGCGGTGTTCAAGCTGCGGGCGAGGGCGGCCGCGACGGCGCTCTTGCCGCAGCTGGTGACCCCCATGACCACAAACTGGCGGTGGCCATCGGGGCGGCTGTGCTCGGTCGGGTGTGTGGTCACAGCGAGGCCGTGATCCCGCCATCGACGTACAGGGTGTGGCCGTTGACGAAGCTCGACGCGCGACTCGAGAGGAATACGGCCGCGCCAACCAGTTCCTCGACTTCACCCCAGCGCCCGGCGGGCGTGCGCTTTTCGAGCCAGGCCGAGAATTCGCCGTCTGCGACCAGCGCCGCATTCAAGGGCGTGTCGAAATACCCCGGCGCGATTGCGTTGCACTGCAGACCGTGCCGCGCCCAGTCGGTTGCCATGCCTTTGGTGAGGTTGCCCACGGCGCCTTTTGTGGCGGTGTAGGGAGCGATGCCGGGTCGTGCCAGTGCAGTCTGCACGCTGGCGATGTTGATGATCTTGCCGGCGCCGCGCGCAATCATGTGGTGCGACACCGCTTGCGACACGTTAAAGACACTCGCGATGTTGGTCTGCAGCAAGGTGTTGAACATCGCGGCGTCGAAATCCTCGAGCGGCCCGCGGTGTTGCATGCCCGCGTTGTTGATCAGGATGTCGAGCGCGGCCCCACCGGACTCCAGTGCATCCACCGCCGCTTTGGTCGCCGCGTGGTCGGTGACGTCGAAAGCGGATGTCTCGACGGTGTGCCCGAGCGCCCGCAACTGGTCGGCAGCATTGCCGAGCTTTGCGGCGTCTCGGCCATTCAACACGACCTGCGCGCCCGCGTCGGCCAGGCCGCGCGCGAGGGCAAGTCCGATGCCTTGGGAGGAACCGGTGACAAGCGCCCGTGTGCCGTTCAGATCAAAAAGGGAAGTGGACATGATTGCGAGTGCATACCTGTATTCGTAAAAATCGGGGTTGCAGCCTATCGTATGTTACCGGTAACATTTCTGCAATGTCTGCCGAGTCCAGCGCCCGCTCAGAGCGTCTGACCGACCAGTCGGCCCAAACCTGAGGTCGCTGCCCTGCGACGGGGAGGCTGGCCTGCCGGTTTCGCGCTCTGACCCGGTTGCGGGGTATGCTACGTTACCGGTAACCTTAAATCAATCTTGTCGAGGAAGTGCCTGTGAAACCCGTTGTACTGCAAGTTGGATCGCTGCCGGAGTGGGACGAAACACCGCTCAATGCGGGTTGCGACGTTCTGCGTTACTTCGAAGCAGAAGACCAACGCGCGTTCTTGCGCGAACAGGGTGCGGCGGTGCGAGCAATCGTGACGCGCGGCGAGCTCGGCGCCGACAAGGCCATGATTGATGCGTGTCCACAGCTCGAACTCGTCTCGGTGTACGGCGTCGGGTTTGATGCGGTGGACCTGGATGCCTGTGCCGCGCGTGGCATCCGAGTCACCAACACACCGGACGTGCTGACCGAAGACGTGGCCGACCTCGGTGTCGGCATGATGATCTCGCTGTTGCGCGAGCTCGACGGTGCTGCGGCCTGGGTTCGCGATGGTCACTGGCAATCGTCTAACTACCGGCTCACCTCGCGGGTTCACGGCAAGCGGGTGGGTGTGCTCGGCATGGGTCGAATCGGCCAGTGTGTTGCCAGGCGGCTCAGTGGCTTTGATGTGCAGTTGTCGTACTGCGACATGGCCGCACACCCCGATCGCGAAGAGTGGCAGTTTGTGGCGGATCCCGTGGCGCTTGCGGCGGAAGTGGACGTGTTGTTCGTCACGCTTGCAGCGTCGGCTGCAACGCGGCACATCGTCGGGCGTGGTGTGATCGATGCGCTCGGCGAGCACGGCTGCCTGATCAATATTTCGCGCGCGAGCAATGTCGACGAAGACGCGTTGCTCGACGCCCTCGAGGCCCGTGCGCTCGGCGGTGCGGCGCTCGATGTGTTCGAGGGTGAGCCCCATATCAATCCGCGTTTTCGCGCGCTGGACAATGTGTTGTTGTTGCCCCACTGCGCGTCGGGCACGGTCGAGACGCGGCGGGCGATGGGGCAGTTGCTGCGTGACAATGTCGCCGCGCATTTTCGCGGTGAGCCGTTGTTAACCCCGGTAAACTGATCCAACACGCGCCGCGCTATACAGCGGCCTATTTGTCAGAGGACATGACCATGCGAGCCATTGTTGCTCACGCCGCGCGCGATTTGCGCATTGAAAACACCTCGTTGCGCGAAGCCGCTGATGACGAGGTGGTCGTTCGCATCACGCGCGGTGGCATTTGCGGGTCGGATTTGCATTATTACAACCACGGTGGCTTCGGCACGGTGCGCTTGCGTGAGCCGATGATTCTCGGCCACGAGGTGGCGGGCGAAATTGTCGCCTGCGGTTCGGCCGTGCCCGATCTGACGCCGGGTCAGCTGGTGGCGGTGTCCCCGTCGCGCCCCTGCGGGCAGTGTGAGTTGTGCCAGCGTGCGGCCTACAACCACTGTCTGAACATGCGCTTCTATGGGTCTGCCATGCCGTTCCCGCACATACAGGGTGCGTTCCGCGAAACCCTGGTCGCACACCGGAGCCAGATCGCCGTGGCCGATGGGCTGTCGGCCGGGGCTGCCGCCATGGCCGAGCCGTTGGCCGTCACGGTCCACGCCGCCAACCAGGCGGGCAGTCTCGTCGGCAAGCGCGTGTTGATCACTGGCTGCGGACCGATCGGCATGTTGTGCCTGATGGTTGCCCGGGCGGTGGGCGCGCAGGAGACCGTGGTGACTGACCTTGCCGACTTTCCGCTGGGCCTGGCACGCGAGGTCGGAGCGAGTCAGGCGATCAATGTGGCAACCGAGGCCGAGGCGCTTGAACCCTATGCCGCCAACAAGGGGTATTTCGACGTGTTGTTCGAGTGCAGCGGGTCGGAGCAGGCGCTGGCGTCGGCACTGCCGGCCTTGAGGCCGGGTGCGACCGTGGTGCAGCTGGGGCTCGGGGGTGACATGACCGTGCCGATGCAGCAACTGACAGCCAAGGAAATTCAGCTGCGCGGTTCGTTCCGGTTTCACGGCGAGTTCTTTACCGGCGTGAGCTGGATGCGAAATGGCCAGATCGATGTGTCGCCGCTGCTCACGCACACGCTGCCGATGGAATCGGCCACCGAGGCATTCGAGCTCGCCGGTGACCGCTCGCAGGCGATGAAGGTCCAGCTCGCCCTGGGCTGACACGCGCGCACAGACCGGGCTTGGCATGTGGCACGGAAGAGAGACCGGGTATTGGCCGTTGGTGGCGGCCGGCGTGGTGCTGCCAGCGTGGTTCTACCAGCGCGTTGCGGTCCACGCCAGTGCCAGCAGCGAATCGGGTAGACTGTGGCGTAGACTCCCCAGGTGTGCCCTCCTGCCATGGCGAAATCGGACCAAAGCCCCCTGACATCGGTCACGATGGAAGATGTGGCCCGTGCCGCCGGGGTATCACGCATGACGGTGTCGCGCGCGCTGCGCGAGAACAGCCCGATCTCGGACAAGACCCGTGCCCGTATCCTCGCGGTGGTGCGTGAGCTCAATTACGTGCCCGACCAGATGGCGGGCAGCCTCACGACCCGCAAGTCGGGGTTTGTCGCAGCCCTCTTGCCGTCGCTGAACAACCTCCACTTCGCCCTGACCGTGCAGGCGCTGACACAGGAAATCGAAGCCTCCGGCATGCAGATCCTGCTCGGCCACACCGAATACTCAGCCGAGCGCGAGGAGCGCCTGATCGAGTCCCTGCTGCGCCGCCGCCCCGAGGCGATGGTGCTCTCCTACGACGGACACACACCGCGGACACTGTCGTTGCTCAACGACATCGGCATTCCGGTCGTCGAGATCTGGGAGTTGCCAGACCGTTCGATCGACAACGCCGTCGGGTTCTCCAACGCCGAGGCGGCCGAGGCAATGACCGATGCGCTGGTCGAACGCGGGTATCGCCAGATCACTTTTCTCGGCGAGGTCAATGACGACTGGACGCGCGGGGCTGCCAGGCGTGCGGGATTCACCCGCGCGATGCGGCGCCACGGTCTCGATGCCAACCGTCTCCTGCAATTCGGCGAGCCACCACTGTCGATCGAATCCGGTGCGGCGGCCGTCGAGACGCTACTCAGGCGCTTTCCTGACACCGACTGTGTGTTCTGTGTGTCCGATGCGGCAGCTTTCGGGGTGCAGAGCGAATTGCTCCGGCTGGGCAAGCGGGTGCCTGACGACATCGGCGTCGCCGGCTTTGGCGACTTCGAAGTGTCCCGTTTTGCCTCACCGGACATCTCCACCGTGGTCGTCGATCCCGAGCGTATTGGCAGGGAAACCGGCCGCATGATCAACCGCATGTTGGCCGATGCCTCCGGCCAGCCGCGGGCACGCGAACGCATTGATATCGGGGTCGAAATCGCCTTGCGCGACAGCACGGCCTGAGCCCCTCGGACCCCTTAACTCTCGTTAGAACCCAACTGCTTGAGCCCTGAAACCGGGCTTTGAGGCGGCATCGACCTGCATCATAGTGGTTGTGTTACCGGTAACAATATGCCAGCATGAACCACGATGCACCCACTGAGCAGTCTGGTATGCCACGCATTGAGCTCTCGAAACTCGGAAAGCGCTACGGCGATGTTGAAGTCCTGCACGGGATCGACCTCGCGATGGAAGAGCACGAATTCACCGTGCTGGTCGGGCCTTCGGGCTGCGGGAAGTCGACCACGCTGCGCATGATCGCGGGCCTTGAGACGGTCACGAGCGGCGAGATCTACATCGACGGCAACCCGGTCAGCCACCTCGAACCCAAGGCGCGCGACCTGGCGATGGTGTTTCAGGACTACGCGCTGTACCCGCACATGGACGTCGCGCGGAACATGTCCTTCGCCTTGCGTTTGCAAAAGGTGCCGCAGGCGGAGATCGACCGGAAAGTCCGCGACGTCGCCGAGGTACTCGGGCTGACCGCGTTGCTCAACCGCAAGCCCGCCGAACTTTCGGGTGGCCAGCGGCAGCGTGTCGCGATGGGCCGTGCGCTCACGCGCGACAGCTCGACCTTTCTCTTCGACGAACCGCTGTCAAACCTCGACGCCAAGTTGCGGGGTCAGATGCGCGCCGAGCTCGCGCTGATGAGCCAGCGCGTTCAGAAGAACATGATTTACGTCACCCACGATCAGATCGAAGCCATGACGCTGGCGGATCGCATTGTCGTGATGCACGGCGGCCACATCCAGCAACAGGGGTCACCCGAAGAACTCTTCAAGCGACCGGCCAACAAGTTCGTGGCGGGCTTTCTCGGCATGCCGCCGATGAATTTTCTCGCGGGTGAACTGCAAGCCCGAGACGACACCCTGTGTGTTGTTGGAGACAGCTTCACCGTCGCACTGCCGCCGGCATTAGCGGAGCGCTGCCAGTCGCACAGCGCACGTGAGGTTGTGCTCGGTATCCGGCCGAGCGATCTGGTGCTCGACGCCGAGAACACGGCCGCCGCCACCGAGCGCTTCACGCTCGATGTGGTGGTCACCGAATACATTGGCGCTCAGTCGGTGTTGATTTGCGATTGCGCATCTCAACGCATGGTCGTCGAACTCAAATCCGATGTGCCTGTGGGGTTGGGGCAGCGGATGAATTTCAGAATAAACCCCGATGGGATCCACCTGTTCGATGCGCAGTCGGAAGTGGCCATCTGAACAATCCCACGCTTTTCTATCACCCACAGGAGATGAACTGATGCGAAAATCGTTGAAGACACTGGCGGCGGCTACCGGGCTGTTTGTTGCCAGCATGGCCGCCGCGCAGGCCGGCCCATACGATGAATTTGCCGGCACCACATTGGTGGTCAATTTCCCCGCCCACCCGCACTACAACGCAGTGATGAAAGTGCTGCCGGAATTCACCAAGGAAACCGGCATCGAGGTCGAAGTCGATCAGCTGCCCTACCTCAAGATGCGTGAGCGTCAGACTCTGGAGTTGGGTCAGGAAGACGGCGACTACGACCTGATCGCCTACGTCGTGTTCTCCAAAGCCGACTACGTCTACGCCGACCAGCTCGAGAACCTCGCGCGTTACTTCATGAACCCGAAGCTCTCCGACCCGGCCTACGATTCGGACGACCTGATCGACGGCTACGTCTACAACATCGGATTTGCCGGTGGCAAGAAGGGCTACCTCGAGGGCAAGACCGGTTCATTGTTCGGTATTCCCTTCGGCTCCGAGACGTCGATACTCGGCTACCGCAAAGACATCTTTGACAAGCACGGTCTCAAGGTGCCCGAGACGTATGACGAAATGCTCGAGACCGCGTGCAAGATCCCCGAGCTCGAGCCCGGCATGGGCGGCTTGTCTTCGCGGGCGGCCTCAGGTCACCACGCGAGTCACGCATTTCTCTTGCACCTCGCACCGCTCGGCGGTCGGGTGTTCGACGATGCCTGGAAGCCGCGTATCAACGATGAAGCCGGCGTAGCCGCAGCCAACGCACTCAAGACCATTGTCGATTGCGGCCCCGAGGGCGCGGCGTCATTCGGTTTTGGCGAGGCACTTGGGTCTTTCCTTAACGGTGATACCGCCATGTTCCTCGACACCACGGTGGTGGCGGGGCAGATCGATGACCCCTCCAAGTCGCAAGTCGTTGGCAAAGTGGGCTGGGCCATGCACCCGATGGGTGTGCGTCGCGGCAGCCAGACCGGCGGTTTCGGCATCGGCATTCCGAAGAACGCGTTGAACAAGGAAGCGGCCTTCCTGTTGATGCAGTGGTTGACCTCCAAGAAAGGCGACAAGTTGGTGGCGATGGCGGGTGGCAACCCGTCTCGATTCTCGACCCACGCTGACGCCGAGGTGAACGCGAAATTCCCGCACATGGCGACCTTCGGTGAAGCGCTCAAGCACGCTGACCCGGACTGGCGTCCGATCATCCCGGTCTGGGGCAAGATCAACGCCGACATCGGCACCACGCTCTCGAAGGTGTTGACGGAAGATCTCGATGTGCAGGAAGCACTCGATGGCGTGGCAGAGCGCGCCGAGGCCATCATGGACGAGGCCGGCTACTACACCTGGCAGTAGCCTTTGACGCCGGGTCCGGACCCTGCCGGACCCGGCACTTTTTTCAACCGTTCCAATCCGACAGCGGAGCCCTGACGTGAACCGAATGACGCCGTATCTCTTCATGGCGCCTGCCGCCGTGATTATCGTCATCACGCTGCTCTACCCATTGGGCTACATGGTCTATGGCAGCTTCCGCGATTGGGATCCGAGCCAGACCATAGGCGAGACCGAGTGGGTCGGCTTGCGAAATTACATTGTGCTCTACGGTGACCCTGCATTTCGCGAGAGCTTGTGGGTGACGCTCAAGTTTGCGTTCTGGGTCGTGACCATCGAGATGATTCTCGGTGTTGGGCTTGCGTTGTTACTCGACCGGAACCTGCGCGGCATGTCGGTTCTGCGGACACTGTTTATTTTGCCGATGATGATTGCGCCGGTGGTTGTGGGTCTGATGTGGCGATACATGTACCACCCGACCGTCGGCACCATCAACCGGTGGCTCAAGGAATTCGGTTTCAGCGGGGTGGATTGGCTCGGCCAGAACGCCTTGCTCTCGGTGATCATTGCCGATGTCTGGCAGTGGACACCCTTCATTTTCATTCTCGCGTTGGCGGCCTTGCAGTCTCTGCCGAGCTCTGCGATTGAAGCGGCCCGTATGGACGGTGCAACCAATTGGAAGGCCATCTGGCACATCAAACTGCCCCTGATGATGCCGGTCCTGATTGTCACCTGCCTGTTGCGTCTGATTGACGCGTTCAAGGTGCTCGAGGTGATTCTGGTGTTGACCGAGGGTGGGCCGGGTCTGTCGACAGAGATCCTCGCGCTGCGCATTTCCCGAACGGCAACGGAATTTCGCGAGCTTGGCACGGCCGCGGCAATGTCGGGCTATCTGATGCTGTTGCTCATGACCCTGACGGCGGCAATGTTCATTTACACCAAGTTGGTGGAGCGACGGGCACAGCGCCTAGCGCGTATCGTGGCGGAGGCTGAATAGATGCACACCCAGGAACGACAACACCCGGCTTTCTACGCGATCCTGGTGACGCTGGTGTTCATGGCGGTGGGTCCGATCTGCCTGATGTTCATCAATTCGTTCAAGCTCGATGTGGACATTCTCTCGGGTACAAGCGGCTTGCTGTTCATGCCGACCTTGCAAAACTACGAGACAGCGCTCTGTGATGTGTTGCCCTATGAGCCCGACCACCTCGACTACTGCGCGCTCAAGATCGGCGGGTCGTTTACCAACTCACTGATCATCTCGATCATCTCGACAGCGCTGACCCTGGTCATCGGCTGCATGGCGGCCTACGCCCTCGTGCGTTTCAAGTTCATGGGGCGCGATGTCGCCTCCATGACCACGCTCGCAGTGCGGATGTTGCCGCCGGCGGTGTTGTTGGTGCCGGTGTTCGGCCTCTGGAACAACGAATTCTGCATCGACAAGGACAGCTTTGTTGGAGAGATCATCCGTGACACCTTTGGCGGGCGCGGTGATATCTGTCTTGCCGGCACCCACAGCGGCATCATTCTCGTCTACATCGCGATGAACCTGCCTTTCGTGATCTGGATATTGCAGAGCTTCATCGTGCAAGTGCCGCGGCAGCTCGAAGAGGC
>CALDHJ010000477.1 GCA_937941555.1 uncultured Granulosicoccaceae bacterium
CGCATGAACGCCATCGGTACCACGGCAAAGGCTTCGTTGACCTCGAAAAGCCCGATGTCCGATACCGCGAGCTTCGCTCGGTCAAGCGCTCGCTGTGCCGCCGGCACCGGCGCGGTGGTGAACCAGCCGGGCGCCTGCGCGCTCGGTCACCCGATCGGAGCCAGTGGCGCACGCATACTCGTAACACTGCTGCACGCGATGGAACACCGCGATCAGGAATTCGGCCTCGCGGCGATCTGTATTGGCGGTGGTGAGGGGGCGGCCGTCGTGCTGCAACGCGCATGAGCCGGCTTGGCGAAGAACACCGACTGATACAGGACACCGCGCGCCAGTTTGCGCGTGACCTGCTCGCACCGGGTGCGCGCGCACGAGAGGAAGCCGGCCGCATAGAGGCGGAGGTACTCGAGCAGTTGGGGCGCCTGGGCTTCCTCGGTATGACGATCGACCCGGAATGGGGCGGTGTCGGTGCGGACTACTTGAGCTACGCCCTGGCGCTCGAGGAAATCGCGCGCGGAGACGGGTCGGTGTCGACGCTGGTGTCGGTACACAACGCGCCCTTTCTCGCCATACTCGACCGCTTTGCGAACGACGAACAGAAACAACGCTGGCTGCCGCGCGCCGCCGCGGGTGAGTTCATTGGGTGTTTCGCCCTGACCGAGCCTCAGGCGGGTTCGGATGCCTCACAACTTCGCACGACGGCCGCGCTCGACGGCGACGCCTACGTGATCGATGGGCGCAAACAGTACATCTCGTCGGCATCGCTCGGTGGTGCCACGATCGTGTTTGCGATGACCGATCCGTCGCTTGGCAAGCGCGGTATGAGCGCCTTCTACGTCGACAACCAGGCCGACGGTTTTGTCGTCGAGCGGCACGAATCCAAACTTGGCCAACACGCCTCAGACACGTGTAGCTTGCGCTTTGATGCGATGCATGTCCCGTTGGAAAACCGCATCGGCGAGGAGGGGCAGGGGTACAAGATTGCACTGTCGAGCCTCGAGACCGGGCGGATCGGCATCGCGGCACAGGCTGTCGGCATGGCGCAGGCAGCGTTCGACTGCGCGCTCGATTACGCCGGCGAACGCGAGGCCTTCGGGCAATCGCTGATTACCCATCAGGCTGTGCAGTTCCGATTGGCCGACATGGACACTGAAATCGAGGCAGGGCGCCAACTTCTGCACCACGCAGCGGCTTTGAAAAGCGACGGTACGCCCTGTTTGCGTGAGGCGGCAATGGCCAAGCTCTTTTGCTCGGAGATGGCCGAGCGGGTGTGTTCGGCCGCCATCCAGACACTCGGGGGCGCTGGCTACACCGCAGAATACCCGGTCGAGAAAATCTACCGGGACGTCAGGGTCTGCCAGATATACGAAGGCACTTCGGACATCCAGAAAATTCTCATTGCTCGGCAGTTCGCGCAATCGGCCTGAGCGCCACAACACAACACGGGACGCAGACATGAAAACAACGGATATAGGCGCGGCGGTAGTCACCGGTGGCGCATCGGGTCTGGGCGAATCGTCAGCGCGCGCACTTGCCGCGGCCGGCGTCAAGGTTGCCATATTTGATCGGGATGCAGAACGCGGGACGGCCGTGGCAACGGACATAGGCGGTCTCTTTGTCAGTGTTGACGTCGCCGATTCGGCGAGTGTGGCAGCCGGCCTGGAGGCCGCGCGAAGTGCGCACGGTCAGGAGCGTGTCACCGTGAATTGCGCGGGCATTGCCATTGCGAGCAAGACGGTTGGACGAGAAGGTGCGCACGACGCGGCGGCGTTCGCCAAAGTCATCTCGATCAACCTCGTTGGCACCTTCAATGTCGCAAGCCAAAGCGCGGCCGGGATGCTCGCTGCCGAACCGGTCGGCGCTGACCACGAACGCGGAATCATCGTCAACACCGCGTCGGTTGCGGCTTTTGATGGCCAGATTGGCCAGGTCGCCTACGGCGCGTCGAAAGGGGGTGTGGCGGCCATGACCTTGCCAATGGCTCGGGATCTGTCGCGCGACGGGGTGCGTGTGCTCGCGATTGCGCCAGGCTTGTTCAGCACGCCGATGCTGCAGGGTATGCCACAGGAGGTGCAGGACGCACTCGCAGCACAAGTGCCGTTTCCGCACCGGCTCGGCAATTCCGAAGAGTATGCGTCGCTTGTGCTGCACATGGTCGATAACGCCATGCTCAACGGCGAGGTCATTCGGCTCGACGGGGCCATTCGCATGGCACCAAAATAACGCAACGCCAAGCCGACTAATGTCTCGGCCCTGTCACAGAGCTGCGCCGCACGGCATGGTAAGATGGCGTCAGTTTTACTCGTTGCCTTGGAGGGTAACCATGGATTTGATGAAGATGGGCACAGACATGCTCATGGCAAAACTCGGTGGTGGTGCGGACGCGGGTGGCGTGCAGTCCGTGCTCAGCGGTCTGATTGGTGATGGCGACCAGATGGACATCGCCGGCATGATCGGCAAACTCCAGGGTGAGGGTGGCGGAATGGCTGACATGCTCGGCTCCTGGCTTGGCGACGGCGACAACGCCGCAGTCTCCGCTGATCAGGTGCGTGACATGATCGGTGGCGAGAAAATCACCGCCGCTGCTCAGCAGCTGGGTACCGATGAAGGTTCGCTGCTCTCCGGTCTGCAGGATGCGCTTCCCGAAATGGTCAATCAGGCCAGCAGCGGTGGCAGCTTGCTCGACTCGGTAGGCGGCCTCGGCGGACTGGCCGGCATGGCCAAGAAGTTTCTCTGATTCCCCATCCGGGTATTCGAGACTGAGAACGCGGGCTTCGGCCCGCGTTTTTTGTGAGTGGTGGAAAACCGGCGCGGCGATTCACGGCGGGCAACACGCCTAGATCGGCCGGTCGATATACCGATTGCACTCGGGGTGTGTAACCATAGTGCAAGTGGTCGCCGCAACCCACTGGCGAACCGGTTTCGGTTTGCGGCAATCACGCAGCCCAACACGCCGGTCGTGCCGGCGCTATTCGAGTACGCACATTGCCCGACAGTCTGTTTCAGTTTGTGCTCAAGCACAGCCTGCGAGACCAGATTCTACTGTTGTGTCTGACGGCGCTGTCGCTGCCGTTTATCTACTTCTCGCTCGATGTGCCCAAGCTCATCATCAACGATGTGCTGGGACAGGGCGACCTGCCTGACAGCCTCTATGGCGTGCCGCTGCAGGCCAACCATGTCACCTTGCTCGCGATCCTCAGCGGCCTGTTCCTGCTCCTGGTGATCATCAACGGGGCGTTCAAGTATGTCTTGAACCTTTACCGCGGCATCGTGGCGGAACGGATGCTGCGGCGCCTGCGGTTCACGCTGTTCGGCAACCTCATGCGCTTTCCGCTGGCGCGAGCGCGCAAGCTGTCTCCGGCCGAGACCGTGCCACAGATCACCGCCGAAACCGAGCCTCTGGGGGGGTATATCGGGGACGCACTTGCGTTGCCGGCATTCCAGGGGGGCTTGCTCGCAACCTACACTTTTTTCATCCTCATGCAGGATCCGGTGCTCGGCGTCATGTCTCTGCTGACGTTCCCGATCCAGGCCTACATCACGCCGCGCATGCAGAAGGCGGTCAATCAGCTCGCGCGTCGCCGGGTCAAGGCAACCCGCGCGCTTGCGAGTGATATCGGCGATGCGATCGGTGGGGTATCCGACATCCACAGCGATGCCAACAGCCTCTATCACCGTTCTCGGATCGCACAAAAGCTCGGTGTGTTGTACGGCTTGCGTTTCGAGATATATCGGCGAAAGTTTGCGATCAAGTTCGTCAACAGCTTTCTGAACCATGTCACGCCGTTTTTCTTCTACCTCTTTGGTGGGTGGCTCGTCCTTCAAGGTGAGCTCACTATCGGTGCACTGGTGGCAACCCTGGCGGCGTTTCGCGAGATGGCGTCCCCCTGGCGCGAACTACTGAAGTTCTATCAGCAAGCGCAGGATGCCGAGGTAAAGTATGAGCAGATTGTCGAGCAGTTCGAGCCCGAGGATTTGCGCGATGCAGTTGAAGCCAACGTAGTCGCCAATGTCGATCTGACGGCTGCGCCACTGCAGCTGAAACAGGTTCGCCTTATCGACAGCAACGGTCGGGGGCTGGCGCCACTCGATCTGCTTCTCACGCCCTCAGACCACATCGCCCTGACCGAACAGGGGCCGAGTGGCGTCGATGAGCTCTGCGCACTGCTCGCCCAGTTCGCTGAGCCCGATGCGGGCGCCGTCACCCTCGCGGACCACGACTGGTACGCGCTGGGTGAGCAGGCACGCGGTCGCCATCTTGGCTACGTCGGCGGCGAGCCGTGGCTGTTCGACATGAGCCTGCTCGACAATATCCGCTATGGGTGTTTCGCCGAGCCGTCAACGCCTGCTGATGACGCCGAGCGTGTGCGCGCGCGCCACGCAGGCAATACACCGCTGCGGCCGGACGATGATTGGCTAGCAAGCGACGCGAACTGGCACCCGCGCTTGCACCATGCGCTGCAGGTAACCGGCGCCAGTGAAGATCTGTTGGAGATGGGTTTCAATCTGCCGTTGCCACACGGTGTGTCAGAGCCGTTCAAGCAGGCCTTGCAAGCCGCACGAGTCGATGTGTCGCGCGCCCTCGAGGCAGCCGGTCTCTCACAGGATGTCAGTCAATACGACCCGGGCAGCTTTGCGTCTGATATCAGCCTCGGTGAGAACCTGTTGTTTGCCGTTGCCGACCCGGATCGGGATTGGTCCGATGCGCGCTCGGAACAGGGTTGGATCTCGGCGCTCAAGCGCTGCGACCTCTACGATTCGCTGATGCATATCGGCGAGCACGCGAACCGCGAGTTCGTCGAGATGTTCGCAGGCCTGCCCGACAACCACCGCTTTTTCAGCGATGTGGCGTTGTTCGACGCCCGGGATCTGGTCGACATGCAGCACATCGCGTTGCGTTTCGATCGCGGTGGCTACCACGCACTTACGCCCGCGCAGCGGTGGCGGATTCTCGCGTTGGTGTTGGCGCTGTGCCCGGCACGGCACCGGGTGGTCAGTGTCGAACCAGGCTTGCAAGCCCAAATCGTTGCTGCGCGACAAGCGTGCCGGGCACTGGTCGGGCAGCCCGGATTTGATCAACTTGAGCCATTGGACGATTTGTCATGTTCACATGGGCTCACGGTGTTCCAGAATGCGGTATTCGGCGTGCTGGTGGGTCAGGACCGACGTGCTCACCAGTCCATTCGGGACATCACGCTCGACGTCTTGCGCACCGCAGGCCTCGAGCGCGATACGATTGATCTCGCATTGCAGACCGAACCCGGTCCGGGAGGCAGGGCGTTGCGCCCGGCACTTCGACAACGG
>CALDHJ010000478.1 GCA_937941555.1 uncultured Granulosicoccaceae bacterium
GATATTGTCAGCTGCGCGAAAGAGGGGTTCCTTGTCTTCCTGCATGTCTTTCATGTACGTCAGCGGCAGGCCTTTCATCACGATCAGCATCTGATTCAATGCGCCGATGACGGTGCCGGGCTTGGCACGCAGCAGTTCGGCAGCGTCGGGGTTCTTCTTCTGCGGCATGATCGAGCTGCCGGTCGTAAAGGCGTCCGACAAGTCGACAAACTTGAAACCGTCTGAATTCCAGATCGTGATCTCCTCGGCGAAGCGGGAGATGTGCACGGCGAGCATCGAGACGGCAAACAGGTATTCCGCGACATGGTCGCGCGCCGAGACACTGTCCATGGAATTTTCGGTCGGGCTGCTGAAGCCGAGCGCATCTGATGTGAAGTGGCGGTCGATCGGGAAGGGGGTGCCGGCGAGCGCGGCGGCACCGAGCGGGCATTGGTTGAGTCGCGCGCGGCAATCGGCCAGACGGCTGTGGTCGCGACCGAACATCGCGACATAGGCCATGAGGTGGTGCCCGAAGGTCACCGGTTGTGCCACTTGCAAGTGAGTGAAGCCTGGCATGATGGTGTCGGCGGTTGCGTCGGCTTTCTCGATCAGGGTCTTGATCAGCGTGACCAGGCGCGTGCTCAGGCCGTCGATTTCGTCACGGACCCAGAGCCGCAGGTCAGTGACGGTCTGGTCGTTGCGCGAGCGCGCCGTGTGCAGTCGGCCAGCCGGTGCGCCGATTTTCTCGCGCAGAAGCGATTCGACATTCATGTGAATGTCTTCGAGTTCAACCGAGAAGGTCACGGTGCCGGCATCGATCTCGTCGCGGATCTCGTCGAGCCCGCTGCAGATGGCGGCGCAGTCGGCATCGCTGATGATGCCCTGTCGCGCGAGCATGTTCGCGTGCACCTGGCTTGCTGCGATGTCCTGTCGGTACATGCGCTGATCGATGTCGATCGACGCATTGATTTTCTGCATGAGTTCGGAGGGTGATTGGCTGAAGCGCCCACCCCACATGGCGTTGGCGTCGGTACCGGTGTTGTCGGACATGGGCTCGCGTTGGTATCAAGGGGGAGGCGCGCAGTTTACCATGCAGCGCGCCCGATCCGGACCGGACAAGCGGGGGGCTACACGCTTCGGATCAGTCCTCGAGCACCACGGTGATGCGTCGGTTCTGCCGGCCCTTCTTCTCGATTTTCTGCACCCTCACTGGCCCGATTTCGCCGGTGCTCGCCACGTGGGTGCCGCCGCAGGGTTGCAAATCAACTCCGACGAATTCGACCAGTCGCACCTGGCCGCTGCCGCGCGGCGGCTGTACGGACAGAGTGCGTACGAGTTCCGGTTGGGCGTCGAGCTCGGCGTCTGTGATCCAGCGGGTCTGCATCGGCGCGTTCTGTGCGATGACGGCTTGCAATTTGGCGTTGACAGTGTCCTTGTCGATGGGCTCGGGCAGGTCGAAATCGAGCCGCGCGCGGTCGCTCTGGATGGAGCCGCCGGTGACGGGCGCCGGTACGGTGGCGCAGAGCATGTGCAGTGCGCTGTGCAGGCGCATGATTCGGTGGCGTCGCGCCCAGTCGATCTGCAGCGTCACGGTGTCGCCGACCACGGGCTGCGAGCTGTCTTCGGCGAGCTGGTGCCAGATGCCGTCGCCGTCCCGCACAGTGCCGATGATGGCGCACTCGAGTCCGGACACTGTGAGCGTGCCGGTGTCACCGGGTTGCCCGCCGCCAGTGGCATAGAAGACAGTGTCGGCGGTTTGGACCCCCCGGTCATCGACTGCGGTGATGGTGGTCTCGCAGTGTTGGCGGTAGCTGTCTTCCTTGAAAAGTTCGGCCATGGTATGCGGTGTTCCGGTTCGTGGCTGCGCACGGGGTGGCGCGCCTGTCCTATGTGATAGCCGATGATCTCGCTGCGTGCAGAGGGTGAGCGGGCGCAGGGGTGCCTATGGGGTTTTGCGGATGCAACCCGTCGCCCTGCGTGTGGTCTGATGAACCATTCACTCGGAGGGTTCGCCGTGGTCACGCTCGCGACGTTCAATCGGCTGGTTGTGGCGGCTATTCTCGGCACGGCCGCTCTGCTTATGGCACAAACGGCCCGCTCGGCAGAGGCGCCCCGTTTCGATCGCGGGCACAGGCAAGTGGTCGCGCTACTGCCACCGGTGCAAACGCAGTCTCCCGCCGTCTTCGAGGTGCTCGACGGACAGCCGGTGCTGGTGACGTTTTTCGCCAGCTGGTGTCCGCCCTGTCTGGATGAGTTTCAGCATCTCAATGCCGTCGCGGAGAAATACGCTGACACGCCGCTCCGGATCGTGGCGATCAACGTGTTCGAGGCGTGGGACGAAAACGACGTGCCACGGATGGCGAAATTTCTCGCCCGCACCGCACCCGCGTTTCCGGTCGTCACCGGCTCGAAAGCCATTCGCGAACAGTTTGGTGGCGTCAAGCGCATACCGACAGTGTACGGCTTCAACGCGGGCGGGGACCTGGCCTACCACTTCATCCACAAGCGTGGCGCGACCAAGACCAACGCGTCATTCGAAGAACTCGATGCGGCGGCCCAGGCGTTGCTCGCTGCACACGCGTCCTGACGCCCGCGTTCAGCTGCGCTCGAATTCCGGGTCGACCGGCACTTGCAGGCCAGTGACCAGTTGGTTGGTCATGCCCGCGAGTCCGATGATCTGCATCAATTCGCCGTGTTCGGCATCGCTCATGCCCTGCGCGCGGGCGGCTGCCGTGTGGGAGTGCACGCAGTAGGAACAGCCGTTGGCGACCGACACGGCGATGTAGATCATCTCGCGCGTTTTCTGGTCGAGCTCGCCCGGTGTTGCCATCACCGCCTTCAACCCGTACCAGGTTCGGCTCAGCGTGGGCGGATCGAAAGCGAGTGCGCGCCAGACGTTGTTGATGAAGTCCGAGCCGCGGGTTTCCCGGATGTCGTCGAAAACGGCTTTGACGGCGGGGATGGTGTCGGCTTCGGCATCCGACATGAGAGAGACGGTGGCCATGCGGTTGGTGCTCCGGTGTCAGCTGTGTGCCCAGTCCCAGTAGAGTTCGCGGGCGCGGCGTGCCAACGGACCGTACTGGAGATCGCGCCCTTCGAAATGGATCACCGGCACGACCTTGGAGATGTTGCCGGTTGAAAAAATCTCCTCGGCGTCGTGGAAATCCGCCTCGCTGAGGTTGATCTCGTGCACCGTGACGCCGGCCTCGCGCATCAGGCCGATCACCCGCTGGCGGGTAATGCCATTGAGGAAGGTGCCGGTGGTTTGCGGCGTGAACACCTCGCCGCCGCGGGCCATGAAGATGTTCGAGGTGGCGAGTTCGGCAATGTTGCCGTTGGCGTCCTTGACCAGCGCGTTCTGAAAACCGCGCGTCTGCGCTTCGCGCACCATGCGCGCGTTGTTGGCGTAGAGGCAGGCCGCCTTGGCGTTGACCGGCATGACATCCATGGTCGGGCGTTTGTAGGGGCTGACCGTGCAGGAGAATCCGGTGGGCTCGGCCATCGGCAACTCCTCGAGGCAGAGCGCAAAGGCAGTCGACGCCGGGTCTGGCGGCAACACGCCGACATCACTGTGTTCGGCCCAGTACATCGGCTTGATGTAGACGGCGGTGCCAGGCTTGAATTTTTTAAGGCCATCGCGAGCGAGCTCGGCGATGGCGTCACCTGAATGGGTCGGGGCGAGATCGAGCGCTTCGGCGGATACATTGACCCGCAGCGCGTGGCGGTCGAGATCGGGGCTGACACCCTCGAACAGGCGTGCGCCGTCGAACACCAGCGAACCGAGCCAGGTGGCGTGTGAGGTGGCGCCGAGGATGCGCG
>CALDHJ010000479.1 GCA_937941555.1 uncultured Granulosicoccaceae bacterium
TTGGCAATCGGGGTGCTGCTGGCCGGTGTGGTGCAGTTGGTGTTTCAGTTGCCGACCCTCTCCCGGTTGTCGCTGTTGCCACGGCCGCGTTGGGGCGGAAGCCACGCGGGCACGCGCAAGGTTATGCAGCTGTTATTGCCCTTCGTGTTGAGTTCAGGTGTCTACCAGGTCAACGCGTTGGTCAGTTCGGTGGTCGCGTCCCTGCTGGTCGCCAGCAGCGTCAGCTGGCTCTACTACGCCGACCGCCTGCTTGAGTTTCCGCACGCATTGGTTGGCGTTGCACTCGGCACGGTCATTCTGCCGCGCCTTGCCCGGCTGCACCTGCGTGAGCAGGGCGCCGCCTTTTCCGGGACGGTTCACTGGGCCATGCACCTGGGCTGGCTGGTGGGTCTGCCCGCGGCCCTCGGTCTTGCGATGCTTGCTGATCCGCTGCTGGCGACGCTGTTTCAATACGGCGCCTTCGATGCGGAAGACCGCCAGATGGCGGCGCGTGCACTGCGCATTCTCGCCGTGGCTCTGCCGGCACTGATTGTGATCAAGGTGCTCACCCCAGCGTTCTCTTCGCGCCAGGACACCCGCACCCCGGTGCGCATTGCCGTGGGGTGTATGGTGCTGAATATGGTGTGTTGCATCGTGTTCGGTCTGGGGCTCAAACACCTGGGATACGACGCCGCGCACGTCGGCCTCTCGGCTGCGACGGCGATCAGCACGGTGCTGCAAGCGGTGCTGCTCGCCGTCTGTCTCAGGCGAGTGGTGACATGGCAGTGGTCGGCGGCTAGCGCGCACAATGCCGCTCGGCTCGGCGTTGCCCTGGTGGTCATGGCGCTGGTGCTTTTTGCGCTGACACCGGAGACCCCATGGTGGTCAGAGGCGAGCGTCTGGCAGCGAATCGGGCAACTGGCCGTTATAATTGCAGGTGCATTCGCTGCGTATGTGTCAGTCTTGGCTTTACTCGGCATGCGGCCAGCTGACATCCGGTCAGCCGGTGGCGACTGAGCGAGTAGGGACCCATTGGGCGTGGAACTGATCCGGCATCTCCACAATGTGCGACCGCTGCACCGAGAGTGCGTGGCAACCATTGGCAATTTTGATGGCGTGCACACGGGCCACAAACAGGTGCTCGCCGGCTTGCGCGCACGCGCGGACGACCTCGGTCTGCCGACGGTTGCCATGATTTTTGAGCCGCTGCCGCGCGAGTTCTTCGGTGGGGAGAATGTGCCCGCAAGGCTCACGACGCTGCGAGAGAAGCTGCCCCTGCTCGCGCAGGCCGGTGTCGATCGCACACTGGTCTGTCGCTTCAACCGGGCCTTTTCGAGCCAGCCGCCGGAAGAGTTCATTCGGCGTTGGCTGGTCGAGGGCCTTGCCGTGCGCCACCTTGTGGTCGGCGATGATTTTCGTTTTGGTGCCCGCGCAGCGGGTGACTTCGACATGCTCGTCGCCGCCGGGCGTGCGCAGGGGTTTACCGTGGAATCGACGCAGACCTGGTCGAGCGGTGACCAGCGGGTCTCGAGCACACGGGTGCGCGAGGCGCTCGCCGCCGGGGACCTCGCCCAGGCCGAGGTGTTGCTCGGGCGTCCGTTCAGCCTCTGTGGGCGTGTCATGCGCGGCGATGCGCTCGGTCGCACGATCGGATTTCCGACTGCGAACCTGAAGCCTGGGCGGCAGGTGCTGCCCTTGTCTGGCGTGTTTGTCGTCGACGTGCACGAGAGCGGGCAACCGGTGCGCCCGGGGATCTGCAACGTTGGCTACCGGCCAACCGTCGAGGGAGTCTCGCCGCGTATCGAGGTCCACGTACTCGACATGGTGCGTGACTACTACGGACACCACCTGCGCCTGACAGTGCGTCACCGGCTGCGTGCCGAGAAACGATTCGAATCCTTCGAGGCGTTGAAACAGGCGATTGCAGAGGATGAAGCGGCCGCCCGCAGCTGGCTCGCAAACACCGGTTAAGCTGCTGTTTGCGCTACACTGCCGGGTTGATTCAGCCTTTTTTCCTACCGGTGCCAGCGCGCGCCGTTTGACGCCCTTTCCGGCGCGGATATCCCCGTGAGCAAAGACAACAATCCCTACAAAGACACCCTGAACCTGCCGCACACGGATTTCCCGATGCGCGGCAACCTGCCCAAGCGGGAGCCAGAGCGTCTCGCGGCATGGCAGGCGATGGATCTGCACGGGGAAATTCGCAAACACAGCGCTGGTCGACCCACCTTCATTCTCCACGACGGACCGCCCTACGCGAACGGCGTCATCCACATGGGGCACGCTGTCAACAAGGTGCTCAAGGACATCATCGTCAAGAGCCGTCAGGTGGACGGATACGACTCGCCCTACATCCCGGGCTGGGATTGCCACGGGCTGCCGATCGAAAACAAGGTCGAGCAGGAAGTTGGCAAACCCGGTCGTGACGTCGAGCCCGGCCCGTTTCGGGCGCGGTGCCGAGAATACGCGCTGGGGCAGATCGACGCGCAGCGGGTCGAGTTCAAGCGCCTGGGGATCGTCGGCGATTGGGACAACCCCTATCTCACGATGAATTTCCAGAACGAGGCCGACGCGGTTCGAGCGCTTGGCCGCATCATCGACCGTGGCCATGTGTACAAAGGGGTCAAACCTGTCTATTGGAGTTGGGGTGCACATTCGGCCCTGGCTGAAGCAGAGGTTGAATACAAGGACAAAGTCTCGACGGCGATCGACGTTCGCTTCCCGGCCGTCGACCCCGCGGCTTTTCGTGAAGCCTTCGGTGTGGCGAGCGAGCGGCCGCTGTCGGTTCTGATCTGGACAACGACACCCTGGACCCTGCCGGGCAACCTTGGGGTGAGCCTGCACCCGGAACTCGAGTACGCGCTTGTTGATGTGGATCTGGGGCAGGGGCCGGAGCAGGTTGTGCTGGCGGCCGAGATGGTCGAATCGGCGATGTCGCGCTATGGCGCGGCAGAGTGGAAGGTAGCCGCGACCGCGGCCGGCAAGGCCTTTGATAAAATGCAGCTGCGTCACCCGTTCTACGATCGGATGTCGTTGGTGATGCTCGGTGAGCACGTCACCCTCGAAGCCGGCACGGGCGCGGTGCACACGGCGCCGGATCACGGCGTTGACGACTTCAATGTCGGGCGCCACTACGGGCTCGAGCTGCTCGAGGCCGTCGATGACAACGGCTTTTTCCGTGAGCGGGTCGAACTCTTCGGCGGCGAGCACGTAATGAAAGTCGATGAGCACATGCTGGCCGTGTTGCGAGAGCACAGCGCGCTGGTCAAAGCCGCAGACTACCCACACAGCTACCCGCATTGCTGGCGCACCAAGACCCCGATCATCTACCGCGCGACCCCGCAATGGTTCATCAGTATGGACCAGCAAGGGCTTCGGAAGAATGCGCTCGACGAGATCGCGAAGGTGAATTGGGTGCCAGGCTGGGGTCGTGCGCGGATCGAGGGGATGATCGCGAATCGCCCAGACTGGTGCATATCGCGCCAGCGTTACTGGGGCATTCCGATTCCGCTGTTCGTTCACAAGGAATCGGGTGAGCTGCACCCGGAGACCCAATCCATCATCGAGACGGTGGCAGGGCACATCGAACAGAAGGGTATACAAGCCTGGTTTGATCTCGATAGCAATGAGCTTATCGATGACGCGGCCGACTACAGCCGCGTCACGGATGTCATGGATGTGTGGTTTGATTCCGGCACGACCTTTTTTCACGTGCTGGAGCGCCGCGACAACCAGACCTACCCGGCGGACATGTACCTTGAAGGGTCAGACCAGCACCGCGGGTGGTTTCACTCTTCCTTGCTCGCCTCGTGTGCGATCAATGGCCATGCGCCCTATCGGCAGGTGTTGACGCACGGTTTCACCGTTGACGAGAAAGGGCACAAGATGTCCAAGTCGCTCGGCAACAGCATCGAGCCGCAGGAAATCATCAAGGAGCTCGGCGCGGATATTGTCCGGCTGTGGG
>CALDHJ010000480.1 GCA_937941555.1 uncultured Granulosicoccaceae bacterium
ATTGACGGCAACAAGCCCGACCCCATGACGTCGTAATCGCCGGACGAGAACATGACACAGAAAATTGAAGTGCAGGTCCCGGACATCGGCGATTCAGCGGAGGTCGAGGTCATCGAAATACTGGTGTCCGTCGGCGATACCGTGGACACCGAGCAATCACTTGTCACCCTCGAGAGTGACAAGGCGAGCATGGAGATTCCGAGCTCCGCCGCAGGCACCGTCACCGACATCGCCGTCACCGTAGGCGACAAGGTCTCGGAGGGATCCCGCGTGCTGACGCTCGAGCTTGCGGGTGAAAGTGCGCCCGACACGACTGACGACGCAGCGGCAGCGACCCCCTCGGCGAGTGAAGAACCGGCCGCCGAGGCCGGCAACTCCGCCGAGACGGAGCGCACCGAGATCAGCGTCAAGGTCCCCGACGTGGGCAGCGACGAGGTCACGGTCATCGAGGTCATGGTGCAAGCCGGTGACACTGTCGATTCCGAGCAGTCGCTGGTCACACTCGAGAGTGACAAGGCAAGCATGGATCTGCCGAGTCCATCCGCCGGAACGATACTGAGTGTCGACGTGGAAGTCGGGAGCACCGTCTCGGAAGGACACCAGATAGCGGTGTTGAGCACCACAGCACAACCCGCCACCGCGCCCGACAACAACGCAGCACCGTCGGCGCCTGCACCCGATACAACCGAGCCCGCCAAAGAGGCACCGCCCGAGACTGCCGCCGCCACACCTGCGCAACCCGTAACGCCGGCGCGCTCTCCCACGGCCGCTCTCGCGAAAGCGTCAGGCAAGCGTGCCCATGCCAGCCCGTCCGTGCGAAAGTTCGCACGCGAGCTCGGGGCCGACATCACGCAGGTCAGCGGCTCGGGTCCGAAGGGGCGTATCCTCAAGGACGACGTCAAGGAATTCGTGCGAGGCGTTGTCGAAAACGCCGGCAGCGTGGGGGTGAATGCCAGTGGCCGCGCGAGTGCCGGTGGCGCCGGCATACCGCCGATTCCCGAAGTGGATTTCTCGCGTTTCGGTCCGATCGAACGCGTGCCACTGAGCCGCATCAACAAGCTCTCCGCGGCCAACCTCCACCGCAGCTGGCTCAACGTGCCGCTGGTGACACACACCGACGAAGCGGACATCACGGAACTCGAGGCCTTTCGCAAATCGATCAAACCCGACGCCGAGGAACGCGGTGTGCGGGTGAGCAGTCTGAGTTTTCAGATGATCGCTCTCGCGCGCACCCTGAAGGCCTTCCCCAACTTCAATGCGTCGCTGTCACCTGACGGGGAAGCGCTCATTTACAAACAGTATTGCCACATCGGCATCGCCGTTGACACCCCGAACGGACTTGTCGTACCGGTCTTCAGAGACGTCGACACCAAGTCCGTGTTCGATCTCGCCGAAGAGATGATGGACGTCTCCAAACGCGCACGTGAGAAAAAACTGAAACCGGATGAAATGCAGGGCGCGTGCATGACCATCTCGAGCCTGGGTGGCATCGGCGGTCGGCATTTCACCCCGCTGGTGAACGCACCCGAGGTGGCCATTCTCGGCGTATCACGCGCCAAGATGGAACCCGTCTGGAACGGAGAAGCCTTCGAGCCCCGATTGATGTTGCCACTGTCACTCTCCTACGATCACCGCGCCATTGACGGTGCGGATGCGGCGCGCTTTTGTGTCTACCTCTCCAAGCTGCTCGGCGATATCCGCCGGCTGATGCTCTGAGGCGGCTGACATGGCAGATCTGCAACCTATCGAAGTACCGGATATCGGCGATTTCAGCGATGTCGAAGTCATCGAAGTGTTTGTGTCGGTTGGTGACACGGTGTCCGCCGACCAGTCCCTGCTCAGCGTCGAGAGCGACAAGGCCAGCATGGAGATACCAGCGCCCCGCGCCGGCACAATCACGACACTGCAAGTCGCCGTCGGTGACCGTATCTCTGCAGGCAGCGTGATTGGCGTCATGGAGACAGCAGAAGACGTGGCCTCCAGTGAGACGACTGCGCCTGCCACACCACGTGAAACCGAATCACACACACCCGCCTCGACAGCCACGGGCGATGCCGATCAGCACTGCCAGTTGCTGGTTATCGGCGCCGGGCCGGGCGGATATTCTGCGGCTTTCAGGGCAGCAGATCTTGGCGTGAGCACGGTTTTGTTAGAGCGCTACCCGACACTCGGTGGCGTCTGCCTCAATATCGGCTGTATCCCGTCGAAAGCCCTGTTGCACGTCGCGGCGGTCATCGACGAGACACGCCACCTCTCGGAGGCCGGCGTGCGTTTCACCGCACCCGAGGTCGACCTGGACACGCTGCGCACCTACAAGGACGGTGTGATCGGAAAACTGACCGGGGGCCTCACCGGCATGGCCAAGCAGCGCAAGGTGCAAGTCGTACAGGGCAGTGGGCAGTTCTCAGACAACCGCACTGTATCCGTGACGCACACCGACGGCGCCACCTCCACGATCGGATTCGACTATTGCATCATTGCGGCTGGCAGTGAGTCGGTCAATCTGCCGTTTCTACCGGACGACCCGCGCATCGTCGACTCCACCGGCGCCCTTGCGCTACCGGAAATCCCGGAGCGAATGCTGGTTATCGGTGGCGGCATCATTGGCCTCGAGATGGGGTCTGTCTACGCGACGCTTGGGGCGTCAGTCGATGTCGTCGAAATGGCGGACAGCCTGATGCCCGGCGCCGACCCGGATCTCGTCAAGGTCTGGCAGAAACACAATGCAAGCCGTTTCAACGCCGTGATGCTCAAGACCCGCACCACAGCAGCAGAGGCGCGCGAGGATGGCGTCCACGTGAGCTTTGACGGTGAGTCCGCGCCGGGTGAACCGCTGCGGTACGACCTTGTATTGCAAGCCGTCGGACGGCGGCCCAACGGCAACCGTCTCGCGATTGACGCAGCGGGACTCGAACCGGACGAGCGCGGGTTTGTGTCGGTCGACGCCCAAATGCGCACCAGCCAGCCAAAGATTTTTGCCATCGGCGATATTGTCGGGCAGCCCATGCTGGCGCACAAGGCAGTACACGAAGGCCATGTCGCCGCCGAAGTGATTGCCGGAGAGCTACAGAACGATGACGCCTTGAAAGCCGCGGCGTTCGATCCGATGCAGATTCCAAGTGTCGCCTATACCGACCCGGAGGTCGCCTGGGCCGGCAAGACAGAAACCGAGCTCAAGGCCGCGGGCACACCCTACCGCAAAGGCCTGTTTCCCTTCGCCGCGTCAGGGCGCGCCATCGCCAACAACCGCACCGAAGGCTTCACCAAGCTCCTGTTCGATGAAGAGCACGGGCGAATAATCGGTGGTGGCATTGTCGGCACCGGCGCCGGGGATTACATCGGAGAGGTCTGTCTCGCCATCGAAATGGGTGCTGATGCCGTGGACATCGGAAAGACCATTCACCCCCACCCCACTCTCGGCGAATCCATCGGTCTAGCCGCCGAGGTCGCCCACGGAAGTTGTACCGATTTACCACAACAGAAGCGCTGAGACGAAGCGCCAGAGCTGTGCTATAGCTATACCAGTTTTCGCTACACTCAATCGTGGGCGAGAGTCGATTCCAACGGAGCCAATCCATGCTAGATCACATCGATGAATCCAATACTGCCGGTAATGACTTTGGTAAGTTGCTGCTGCGACTCACGCTCGGCGTGTTGATGCTTTTCCACGGTTACGCCAAATTGAACGGCGACCTGGGATGGCTTGAAAACATGCTTGCGGGCTACAACCTGCCGCCGCAACTCGCCTACGGCGTATACGTCGGTGAGATCCTCGCACCGATCATGATCATCCTCGGCGCCTTCTGTCGTTTGGGCGGTCTGATCATCGTGGTCAACATGGGTTTTGCACTCTTTCTCGCACACCAGAGCGAATTGATGCTGTTCACCGAAACCGGCGGCTACGCATTGGAAGTGCAGGCGTTCTTCCTGTTCACGGCCCTCTCGATGGTGTTCCTCGGCAGTGGCCGACTGGCTGTTCGACCAGACTGAAAACAAGCACAAACCAGTGCCTCTATCGAGCCGCTCATTCGAGCGGCTCGATGCGTTTGAGCAGCGCATCCGTGTCGTTGACACAGTTGAGAAACTCCTCACCCAACACCGCACTTGCGGCGAGTGCATCACGCCAGTTTCGCTGCCGCGCTTGATTGTCGAGCTTCAGGAAATCGGCCCGATCCGGTAGTCGTCCGCCCGGCAGCTTCGCGACGTAGTGCGCAGACGGTGCCACCAAGAGCACGTTGTCCAGTGCCGAACCAGGCACACGACGCCACGGCAGAAATTTGTCAAACCACCCCTGGCACAAACTGTCGAAAAAATGCGGATACAGAATGATGCCGGATCGGCCACATGAGTCGAACATCAGATCGGGCACGGGGTGGTAGTCGAGCAGACCACCGTCCCGGTAGACACCGGGTGCGCTGCCGGCGATGTCTTCTACGGCCTGCATGTACACCGGCAACGCACCGGACGCGTTCACGGCCTGCACGATGTTGTGTGCATCAAGCGAGACCTGTTCACTTGGCAAGCCGTCAGATGCCGACAACGGCCACGTGCTGCGTGGATCGCTGAACACGACACGTGACACGTAGCGTCGCAGCGCACCCCGCCGCAGTGCGTTCAGACAGAAGCCAGCCACCAGCGCACGCTTTTGCAATCCGGGAAGTTCAGAGGACAATCCCTGCTGACACCGCACAGTGCCGGCGTGCAAACGAAGGCGCGGGTGCTCGAGCACGGCGCGCCCGCGGTCGGGCAACACGGTATCAACGATGCGCTCTGTTTCTCTCGCCACCTCAACCGGCGTCGGTTTCGAGGTGTACTGCTGAGCGATGTAGGCCTCTGCGAGGTCGCCAAGCGCGTGAGCCGGATCCGCCCGAAACGCCGCGGCAAGCTTGAAAGTGCCGATCGACGTGCCGAGCACATCAATCGGATTGTCACCGGTCGCGGCCAGCCATTCACCGAAGATGGCCTGGTCGAGTCCACACACCCCGAGCCATTTTGCCGCCCCCGAGGCGGCGATGATGGCGTGCACATTCTCGGCACACAAACCGTCCTGTGCCACCGCCCGAAGCGCGGATGGACCCGCCTTGAAAACCAGATTGTTCACACGTAATTACCCAGCTCAGGTCCCGACTCACAGGCGCGACGGGGAACTGATTTCCCTTTGCTGAGTCGGAGCCGAGACGCAAATTGGCCCGCTGGCCGTGGATCATGCCACGCCAGCACTCTACAATGGCGCGGACGCGGTCGCGAGACGGCGATCCGGTTTGAGTGCGCCAACCGGGCGCACGACCATTCTCCCGCAGCTCGGCTGCGGTAAACAGGATATACCTC
>CALDHJ010000481.1 GCA_937941555.1 uncultured Granulosicoccaceae bacterium
GGCCGCAAACGTCACGCAGAGGGATTTCAGACTCGCAGACGCGCCTCGCTGAGTCCCTCTCGTTTCATCAATCTCTGCCAATCCACCGCGTCCATGTCTAGATCGAGTTCAAGTGCCCCGTTTTCAAGGGGGCGCTCTTCCCGAACGGCACCCAGGTGGTACAGGGTGGCTCTCAATTTGCCATCGCTCGGTGCCAACGTCAGAGCGCCTCTGACCCGCTCACCGCCGATGAGCTCGGCAACAGCCTCGCGCAACAAGCCGAGTCCATCGCCGCTGATGGCAGAGACCCAGACACGCTCGGGCCGTCCGTCGGCGTGCCGTTCGATCCGTGCGGACTCTTCCCTCAAATCCACTTTGGTGTAGACCTCGAGACACGGCACGCGTTCCGCACCAACACTATCCAACACCTCGTGCACGGCCCGCACGAGCTCGTGGCGCGCCGGGTCTGCGCAATCGATTACATGCAGCAACAGCGCGGCCTCGGCACTTTCCTGAAGGGTGGCGTGAAAGGCCTCCACCAGTTCGTGTGGCAAGTCGCTGATGAAGCCCACCGTATCGGCGATCACCGCCTCCTGGCCACCGGGCAAATCGAGGCGCCGCAAGGTTGGGTCAAGCGTCGCGAACAGCCGGTCGGCAGCGTAGACCTCGGCATCGGTGAGCGCATTGAACAGTGTCGATTTTCCCGCGTTGGTGTAGCCCACCAGCGACACGGTCGCGATGTCGGCCTTGCGTCGCGAGGCGCGGCCCCGTTCGCGACGAGCACGCACTCGCTCAAGCGTCTGGCTAAGGCGTTTGATGCGGTGCCCGATCAGGCGCCGGTCGGTTTCAAGCTGGGTTTCACCCGGACCACGCAATCCGATCCCGCCTTTCTGGCGCTCGAGGTGAGTCCAGCCTCGCACCAGCCGTGTGGAGAGGTGGCGCAACTGCGCGAGCTCGACCTGCAACTTACCCTCGAAGCTGCGTGCGCGCTGGGAAAAGATATCGAGTATCAAGCCGGTTCGGTCAAGTACACGGCACTGCAGCACGCGCTCGAGGTTGCGCTCTTGCGATGGCGCCAGCGCGTGGTTGAACACCACCAGGTCGATGTTGTGCAACGTCACGCGCTCGGCAATTTCGTCGGCTTTGCCGGCCCCGACGTAGAGTCTCGGGTCCGGGCGGTGGCGACTGCCACCCACACAGTCGAGCACCGAGGCGCCGGCAGATTCCGTGAGCTCGGTCAACTCGGCGAGCGCGTCGTTCGGGTCTCTGCTGCTGTCGGGAAATTGCAGACTGACGAGCAAAGCCCGTTGCCCGCCCTCGTAACGGTCAAACAATCGGACACCCGATGTTGAAAAGGCCGCCCGACAGGCGATCAGTCATTCACAGCACCGTCGGTGTCGTCTTCGACCGGCATCTTGATCGGTCGCTGCGGCACCACAGTCGAGATCGCGTGCTTGTACACCATCTGGCTGACGCTGTTCTTGAGGAGGACGACAAACTGATCGAAGGACTCGATTTGCCCTTGCAGTTTGATGCCGTTGACGAGGTATATCGACACAGGGACGCGCTCGCGCCGCAATGTGTTGAGAAAGGGCTCTTGCAGCGTGTGACCCTTGGCCATGAATTGTTGATCTCCGTTCGCACACGGGCCCGGCCCTCCGCGTACGCTGGATGTTTTTATTGTGCTGATTACAACTGCCGGAATCGCCAAGACAATATCAGTTGTCAGTACAACTCTCAATCAACTGGCCACAAACAATCGATCGTCAACCGCACCCGCCATTTGCTTTACGTTTACGTTAACGTAAAATAACGTTTCTGGACCCGTGGCGTGAGCGTTGGCACAGTTCACCCAGCGTCCGCACGCCCGTGCCGTTGCAGCCAACGCCCAGAGGAGAACCCAGTCGTATGTCCGGTGAATTTGATCGCATCTACAACCAGTCAATTGAACAACCCGAGACGTTCTGGGCAGAGGTTGGCAACGCCCTGCATTGGACCAAGACACCCACCCGCGTATTGGACGACAGCGACTCCCCGTTCAACCGCTGGTACCCCGACGGCGAACTCAACGCCTGCTACAACACACTCGACCTGCACGTCGACACCGGACACGGCGATCGACTCGCCCTGATCCACGACAGCCCGGTCACCGACTCGGTCACCCGCTACACCTTCAGTGAACTGCGTGATGCGGTTGCGCAACTTGCCGGCGCGCTCTCGGAACGAGGCGTCGGTGCGGGTGATCGTGTGATCATCTACATGCCGATGATTCCCGAAGCCGCCATGGCGATGCTGGCCTGCGCGCGCATCGGCGCCATTCACTCGGTCGTGTTCGGTGGCTTTGCCGCCAACGAACTGGCCGTTCGAATCGACGACGCCACGCCGAAGGCCATCCTGACCGCCTCTTGCGGGATCGAGGGCGCGCGCATCATCGAATACAAACCGCTGCTCGACGCGGCGATCGACCTCGCCTCCCACACCCCGACGTTCAACCTGATTCTGCAACGTCCGCAATGCGAAGCGACGATGACACCCACGCAGGACGTCGACTGGGCCGAGGCAACCGCCGCAGCCACGCCCGCCGATTGCGTGCCCATGCCGGCTAACGCGCCGCTCTACATTCTGTACACCAGCGGCACCACCGGCCAACCGAAAGGCGTTGTCCGTGACACCGCGGGGTACCTCGC
>CALDHJ010000482.1 GCA_937941555.1 uncultured Granulosicoccaceae bacterium
GGCGTCGATTGAAGACGTGTTCCGTCAGGTCGAGAGTGGTAAGGCCCGTTACGGCGTTGTGCCGGTGGAGGATGCGCGCGACGGTGGCGGCAGCCACGTTGTCGACTATTTGTGTGAGTCGCCGTTGCAGATCTGCGGTGAAATCGTGCAGCCACTGCAGCACAGCCTGATCGGCCGTGATCAGGCGTTGGACGCGGTGCGGCAGGTGGTGGGCCACCCGCAATCGCTTGCGGCGTGCCGGCGGTTTCTCGACACCCACCTGCCACAGGCAGAGCGTGTGGCGATGGTGAGTACCGGGCTTGCTGTTCAACATGCAATCGGGCACCCGGATGTCGCCGCTGTTGCGCCGGAAGCGGCTGCGACCGACGGCGACATGGCGACGCTTGCGCGCGATATCGACGATGCCACGCCAGAGCAGGCCCGCTACCTCGTGTTGGGCGATCAGGTCATCGACGCGAGTGGCGATGATGTCACCACGGTGATCCTGTCTTTTGACAACCGACCCGGCGCCTTGCACCGCGTGCTCACTCCGCTCGCCGCGAGTGGCCTCGACATGATCAACATCAGTTCGCGCCGCGTCGCATCGAGCGCGTGGCGGGATGTGTTCTTCCTCGATATCGGCGGCCACGCCACGGACACGGCGGTTGCGGATGTGCTCCGGGCCATCGAAGCGGAAGTGCTTCAGTTCAAAGTGGCCGGGTCCTACCCGAGGGCGATGGGCGCATGAGCGAGTCGCGCCCTGTCGCGGATCGGCCGTTGGTGATTGTCGGCGTCGGCCTGATCGGTGCCTCACTGGGTCTGGCGCTCAAGGCTGCGGGTTACGAGGGTGAGGTCGTCGGTTACTCGCGCAGCAGCGAGACCCTGTCGACGGCGAAATCTCGCGGGGTCGTGGACCGGGTCGAGGCGGAACTCGCCGAGGCGGTGCGCGGTGCTGGGGTTGTGGTGTTGACGACCCCCATGCGCGCGATGCCGGGCATACTCGAAACCCTGTCGCAGCACCTTGAGCGCGACACCATCGTGACTGACGGCGGCAGCGTCAAAGCGAGCTTTGTCGAGGCGGCGCGAACCTTTTTTTCCGATTCGCTCGACCGCATCGTACCCGGGCACCCGGTTGCCGGCCGCGAACACAGTGGCGTCGACGCGGGGGACGCCACACTCTACCGGGATCACCGTGTCATTCTGACACCCCTTACAGAGACCGATCCCGCTGCGACGGCGCACGTGCGATCACTTTGGCAACGCTGCGGCAGCGAGGTCGTCGAGCTCGATGTCGCGACCCACGACGCCGTACTCGCGGCCAGTAGCCACCTGCCACATTACGCGGCCTTCGGGCTCGTCGACATGTTCGCTTCGCGCCCGGAGAAGGCCGGCATTTTCCGGTTTGCGGCCGGTGGATTTCGCGACTTCACGCGGGTTGCATCGTCGGACCCGGTGATGTGGCGTGACATCGCGTTGTGCAACACGGACGCGATCCTTTCCGAGCTCGACGCCTACGTCGATGCCCTCACGCGGCTGCGCAAACTCGTTGCCGAGCAGGATGCTGACGCTCTCGAAGCACTTTTCACCAACGCCCGCGATACCCGGAACGCGTGGCTCAGCGAATTGGAAGACCCGACACCGTGACCGACACGTCCGAACGCCACCTGGAACCCGCGACCCGACTGACGGGTACCGTGCGGGTGCCTGGTTCCAAGAGTCTGTCAAACCGCGCGCTGCTGCTGGCGGCATTGTCTGAAGGCGAGACCCGCTTGACCGGGTTGCTCGATTCCGACGACGTGCGCCACATGCTCAAGGCCTTGCAGGCGTTGGGTGTGAGCTGGGCACACGAGAGCGATGGCGTGGTGCGGGTCGAGGGCACCGGTGGCCGTTTTCCACGTGCCGCCGGAGACCTCTTCCTCGGCAACGCCGGCACCGCTGTTCGCACGCTGGTGGCAGCGCTCGCGTTGCACGGGGCCGAGGATGGCAACGAGATCACGGTGCGCGGCATCGAGCGTATGCACGAGCGGCCGATCGGCGATCTGGTAGAGGCTGTAAACGCGCTGGGTGCATCGGTGCGCCACCTCGGCAACAGTGGGTACCCGCCGCTCGCTATCGGGGCGTTGGGGGGAGAGTTGCGGCGCGAGGTCAGCGTGCGGGGCAACGTCTCAAGCCAGTTCACCACCGGGCTGCTGCAGGCGGCGCCGCTGCTGCCGGGTGGGCTGACACTGCAAGTTGAAGGCGAGCTCATCTCGCGGCCCTATGTCGACATGACCATCGCCTTGATGGCGCGTTTCGGTGTCGAGGTCGAGACGCTGAACACCGGTTTTGCGGTGGCGCCGGGCCAGCGTTACCGGTCGCCCGGGGACTGTGCCGTTGAGGGCGACGCGTCCTCTGCGAGCTACTTCCTCGCAGCCGGGCTGCTCGGCGGTGGGCCGGTGACCGTCGAAGGGGTTGGCAGCAGCTCGTTGCAGGGAGACGTCGCCTTTGCCGACCACCTCGCGGATTTCGGTGCTGAGGTGGTCGTTGAGCCCGAGCGTATTCACGTCTCGCGGCGCGGCGCCATCCCGGCCTTTGACCGTGACTTCAACGACATCCCGGACGCCGCAATGACCTTCGCCGTGGTGGCGCTCTTTGCCGATGGACCCTGCACGCTGCGCAACATTGGCAGTTGGCGGGTCAAGGAGACGGATCGCATTCACGCCATGGCCACCGAACTGCAGAAGTTCGGCGCGCGGGTGGAGCAGGGCGATGACTGGTTGCGTGTCTGGCCCTGCCCGAGCCCGACGGCGCGAGTGGCGGTGGACACTTACGATGACCACCGCATCGCCATGTGTTTTTCGCTCGTGACCTGCGCCGGCGTGCCGGTCACGATCCGCGATCCGGGCTGTGTCGCCAAGACCTTCCCACGCTATTTCGAGGCCTTCGAGTCCCTGCGGGTGACAGCGTGAGGGACGATGACCGTGACTGAACTTGCGCCTGTGGTCACGATCGACGGGCCGGGCGGCTCGGGCAAGGGTACCGTCTCGCGGCGGGTCGCTCAGGCGCTCGGCTTCCATCTGCTCGACAGCGGCGCCATCTACCGGGTTGCGGCGCTGGCCTGCGGCCGTGAGGGCATCTCGGTTGACGACGCGGCGCGCGCGGCCGAGGTGGCGTCAACCATGCAAGTCAGTTTCGAGGTGTTGGGGGACCGCACGGGCGTTGCGCTCAATGGGGCGGATGTCAGCGACGAGGTGCCGCTCGAGAGTACCGGATCACTGGCCTCGAAGGTGGCTCGGCACCCGGAGGTGCGGGATGCCGTGCTGGGCTTGCAGCGTCGATTCCGTCGTCCTCCGGGCCTGGTTGCCGACGGCCGCGACATGGGGACGGTGGTATTTGCCGAAGCGCCTTGCAAGGTCTATCTGACTGCCAGTGTCGCCGAGCGGGCCCGCCGACGCTATCAGCAACTGACCCAGTCTGGGCTTCGTGTTACACTTGACGACTTGGCTGACA
>CALDHJ010000483.1 GCA_937941555.1 uncultured Granulosicoccaceae bacterium
TATCTCGAATTTTCAATCGAGGGCCCGGAATACTATCCCTGGCAGCAGTCGCTTTTTACCGAATCACCCTACACAGTGAGCGATGGCTCCGTGCAGGTCACCGACGCGCCGGGGTGGGGCGTGGATGTTGCGCCGGCCTGGCTCGAACGCGCGGACTATCGGCGTTCTGATCACGCGTGATCATCTGTTCCGGCACCCACACGCCGTGGCTTAGTGGTGTCTTCAGTTGCCGCACGCGAAGGTCGGAAAGTGGACCTTGTTCTGCTGGCGCTGCGATTCAGCTTTGATCGACGCGTCGATTGTCACATAGCGGCACTCGGCCCGCAGATCGATGATGTCCTGCTTGGAGCGAATGAAAAACCCCTGAAGGATAAACGCACTTTCAGACCAGGGTTTGTCGAGGGCCTCGACGTACATCCCGATCGCAAGATCCGAAACGCTGATCTGACGCAGGGTTTTCTCGCTCAGGTCCAACACCGGGGCTTCGTAGTTCAGGTCATTGTCAAAAACGGGTGCACGTTTCATCTTGCTTCCCACTTGCTGTTGCTGTGAGACACACAGTATTACTGCTTAGAAAATGAAACGTTGACCCCGTTCACAGTTTCGATTGTTTTGCGGTCTGTGTCGCATTTGCTTTGGTATGACATGACCAATGCGGCTTTTGTGGCGTGATCCACAGTTCGTCGGGGCTGCGGTCGCGTTCAGACGTGTCCCGTGCACGCGTATTGCGCCACCGGCTCGCTGCTGTAATGTGGCGCACGCTGGCGCTTGGCGAGTTCAGCGGCCCGATGGGCTTTCGGCAGGCGTCAGCTTGCGGCGTGGCCCGAGCTTGAAGCGCGGTGCGGTGTCGTAGTCTCCGACGGCAAGTCCGGCAGCGAAGTCGCCCATGACCGGGCCATGCTTGAACAAGTGGCCCGAACATCCACCAACCATGAGGACGTTGGCGTGCTGCGGGTGCCAATCGGCGATGAAGTGGGTGTCGGGTGTGATGATGACCTGATTGAATTTACTGTCGACGACGCGCTCGCCAACCAGACCCGGAAAACGCTTTCGGATGTAGTCCCGAGTACGGGTCAGCGATTCGCGCTTGATCAGGCGCTCGTCATTGTCGATGTCGATCTTCTCGGGAATCACCACGGCGGCCTTGACCCCGTGCCCCTCGACTGACGGCATGCCGAAGCTGCCCTGGCCGTGGTCGATCCAACAGGGCATGTTGTCGGCGTCGAATCGGTCTGAGCCCGCCGGCGTGGAGGTGTAGAGCACGTTGATGCCCATGATGCTGCCGATTGGCTTGATCGTGCGCGGGAACATGTCGGCCATCCACGGCCCGGTAGCAATCACCGTGACATCGCTCTGGATCGGCTTGCCGTCGAGCATCGGGCGCTCGTCGCTGTCGGTAGTGACGTCACCGCGTTTGACCACGCCGCCGAATTTCTCGAATAACTGCACGGTGCTGATGACGGCCCGGTGCGCCATGATCATGCCAGCCTCGGGCTCGTAGATGCCGTAGGCGATGTCGCGCACATCGAACTGGGGAAAGCGGGTTTGCAGTTCGGCCTGGCTGAAGCGGTGGTGGGGTACACCGAGTCGCGTGAAGGTGTCGCAGGTGTCGTCTTCCCACTGACAGTGACCGTCGGTCGCGAGGATGATCGCGCCGCACTCGTAATAGAGACGTTGGCCCGTTTCAGCCTGCAATTCCAGCCAGCGTTCGCGGGCCTCTCGCGCCCAGCGGGTATAGAAGTCGTCGCGGCCGTGAATCGCGCGGATGACACGGTTATAGTCCGTCGAGGAGGCGCGGGAATTTCCCGGTCCCCATTTATCTATGAGCGTGACCCGATGCCCGCGACGCTGCAACGCCAAGGCGGTTGATGCGCCGGCGATGCCGGCACCTGCCACGGTGATGTCGCTGTATCTGGCCACTTTTCACTCTCCGGGTTGTGCAGGCTGAGAATACTGTATACAGTATCCAGAACTTCGTTGCAGAGCAACTGCACAACACCGCACGAAGCACAGGAGCCCTTGATGTCCGAGAACGACTTTTCGCTGCCCGAAGGCACACACACCGTCGCCATGGGGATTGGTGACATGAACGGGGTGATGCGCGGCAAGCGCATTCCAGCGAGTCACTGGCAAGCCATCTGCGACGGCGGCAACGCACTTTCTCTGGCGCTGTTCGCGATCGACATGACCTGCGACGTCTGGGACACACCCTACGTCAACTTCGATAACGGTTACCCCGATTTTCACGTCTATCCCTTGACCCGCCCTCAAGCGTGTCCGTGGGAGCCGGGCGTGGCTTTCTGTCTCGGGCGTGCCGAGGGCATGGACCACCAGGCCGTGCCGATCGACCCGCGCGAGGCGCTCGTGCAACAGGTCGAGCGCGCGAAGGCTATGGGTTTCGAGGTCAATGTCGGCACCGAGCTCGAGTTCTACTTGCTCGACCCGGAGACCAAGCAGCCCAAGGACCAGGGCATCGGCGTCTATAGCCTGGTGCGCGCGGCAGAGCTTGAGCATGTGCTCGGACCGATCCGCAGCGGCATCAACGAGATGGGTATCCCGATCGAGCAATCGAACCCGGAGTACGCACCGGGGCAGGTCGAGGTCAACATCCGTTACGGCGAGGCGCTCGAAGCCGCCGATCGCGTGATCATGTTCAAGAACCTCGTCAAGGAGCTCGCCTCGGCCCACGGCTATCTCGCGACCTTCATGTCCAAACCCTTCTTCGA
>CALDHJ010000484.1 GCA_937941555.1 uncultured Granulosicoccaceae bacterium
GGGGGACATGTGGGGGTTGGCGTCAGGGGTGGAGACATGATCCCTGAATCGGCAGACAGAGAACACGAAACCCGCGCCGCCGGCCCGGGGAATCTCGCTCGGGGCACAGGGCCTGTGTCGCCATTGAAACGGTCCGTTGCCCCGGCGACCCGAGGGTGGTCAGCGGCACCCCGATAACTGTATATTCATACAGCATGAATTACGCCGAACTGCACTGCCACAGCCCGTTCAGCTTCCTGCAGGGCGCCTCGAGCGCCGACGAGCTCTTCGAAACCGCCAAGGCGCTCGGCTACAGCGCCCTGGCCATCACCGACGAGTGTTCGCTCGCGGGCGTCGTCCGCGCGTTGGAAGCCTCCGAGAAACACGGCCTGCGGCTGATCGTCGGCGCCGAGTTCACGCTCGACCACAACTGCCGTCTGGTGCTGCTCGCGCGCGACCACACCGGCTACAGCAACCTCTGCCGGCTGATCACCCGCGGGCGGCGCGGTGCCGAGAAGGGCCGCTACGCCCTGAGCCAAAACGACTTCGCCGGCCACACCTCCGGGTGTACGGCACTGCTGGTGCCGCCCTACTTCGGCGAGCAACCCGCACCGGACTTGCGCTCTGTCCGTCGCCTCGCGCGTTGGTGTGGCGAGACACTCGGCGACGCCGCCCTCGCCCTCGCCCTGCACTGCGGTTCGAACGACGCCCGCCACCTGCGCGCCCTCGAGATCATCTCCCGCCGCAGCGCCCTCGCTCTGGTCGCAACCGGCGACGTCAGCATGCACTGCCGCTCGCGCCGCGCCCTGCAGGACGCAATGACCTGCATCCGGCTCGGCTGCACCCTCGAGAACGCGGGCCGCGCGTTGCACGCCAACGGCGAACGCCACCTGCGCACGCTCCCGGCGTTGCAATCTCTCTACCCGGCGGCATCCCTCGCGCGCGCCGCCAAACTGGCCGACAGCTGCCGCTTCTCGTTGCGCGAGCTGCACTACACCTACCCAACCGAACTCGTGCCTGACGGCCGCGACGCCACCGCCCAACTGCGCGAACTCACACGCCGCGGCGAACGCGATCGTTGGCCCTCGGGCACACCCGGCGGCGTGCGCGCGCAGCTCGATCACGAGCTCGACCTGATCGCCGAGCTCGGCTACGAGCATTTCTTCCTCACCGTACACGACGTGGTCGCCTTCGCACGCTCCAAAGGTATCTTGTGCCAGGGCCGCGGCTCAGCCGCAAACTCCGCCGTGTGCTTCTGCCTTGGCATCACCGAGGTCAACCCGGTCCAGGGCAGCCTGCTGTTCGAGCGCTTCATCTCACGCGAGCGCAACGAGCCGCCCGACATCGACGTCGACTTCGAACACGAACGCCGCGAGGAGGTCATCCAATACCTCTACCGCAAGTACGGGCGCGAGCGCGCGGCACTCGCCGCCACCGTCATCACCTACCGCAGCAAGAGCGCGGTGCGGGAACTCGCCAAGGTGCTGGGCTTTGCCGCCGACCAGATCGACGCCCTGACCCGCTCGATGGCCTGGTGGGATGGCGCGGCCGCGATTCCCGAACGGCTCGCCGAGCTCGGCCTCGACACCGAGTCGCCCCTCGTCAAACGCTTTCTCTACCTGCTCGGCCAACTCGTCGGGTTGCCACGCCACTTGTCGCAACACGTCGGGGGATTCGTCATCAGCGAACACCCGTTGCACACACTCGTGCCGGTCGAGAACGCCGCCATGCCGGACCGCACCATCATCCAGTGGGACAAGGACGATCTCGAGGCGCTCGGCCTGCTCAAGGTGGATGTGCTCGCGCTTGGCATGTTGAGCGCGATCCGCAAATGCTTTGCACTCGTAGAACAGAGCAGTGGCGATCAATGGACACTCGCCACGCTGCCCGCCGAGGATCCCGCCGTCTACGACATGATCTGCAAGGCCGACACCATCGGCGTGTTCCAGATCGAGTCGCGCGCACAGATGACGATGCTGCCACGGCTGCGACCGCGCACCTTCTACGACCTCGTGATCGAGGTGGCGATCATGCGACCGGGGCCGATACAGGGCGGCATGGTCAACCCCTTCATCCGTCGCCGCCAGGGGCTCGAACCCGTCGTCTACCCCTCGAAGGCACTCGAGTCGGTGCTCTCGCGCACGCTCGGTGTGCCGGTCTTTCAGGAACAGGTGATGCAGATTGCCATGGTCGCCGCGGGCTTCAACGCCGGCGAGGCCGACGCGCTGCGGCGCTCGATGGCCGCCTGGGGCCGCCACGGCACCGTCGAGAAATTCCGCGAGAAGCTCATGGCTGGCATGTACGAACGCGGCTACCCCGAAGACTTCGCCGATGCAGTCTTCAACCAGATCAAGGGTTTTGGCGCCTACGGCTTTCCCGAGAGCCATGCCGCGAGCTTTGCCCTGCTGGTCTACGCCTCCTGCTGGCTCAAGTACCACCACCCCGCAGCCTTCTGCTGTGCGCTGCTCAACAGCCAGCCAATGGGCTTCTACTCGCCCTCGGATCTGGTGCGCGACGCGCGCAACCACGGCGTCGAAGTGCGGGCGATCGACGTGCGCCACAGCGACTGGGACCACAGCCTCGAAGCCCTCGACACCCCGGGCACAAACCCCATGGCACCACACGCGCGCGCGCACTCCCATGCGCTGCGCCTCGGCATGCGTCTCGTGGCCGGGTTGTCGCAAGCCTCGGCCGAGCGCGTGGTCGCGGCCCGCCGCGCCGCGCCGCTGACCGACATCGCGGCACTCGCCACCGCCGCGGCACTCGACCGGCGCGACCAGCAGGCACTCGCCGATGCCGGTGCCCTGCGTTCGCTCGCCGGCCACCGCCACAACGCGAGCTGGCAGGTGCTCGGCATCGAATCCCTGCCCGGCATGCTGCGCCACAGCAGCCAGGCCGAGCCCGTGCACACGCTGGACGCCCCGAGCGACGCCCAGGACACCCTCGCCGACTACCGCAGCACCGGCCTCACACTCGGCTCGCACCCACTCGCCCTGTTGCGCCCGCGGCTCACGGAGAGACGGGTCATCACCTCGGCGCAGTGGCTGACGCGCCCGCACGGCAC
>CALDHJ010000485.1 GCA_937941555.1 uncultured Granulosicoccaceae bacterium
GGCTGAACTGGGTGCAGATTCGTCAGCTGGTGCACGGCCTCGTCAACAAGAACCGCCTGCTCGGCATGGACCTGGTCGAAATCGCCCCCAGCCGCGACGTCGGCGACACCACGTTGATCCACGCCGAACGGCTGCTCTGTAACGTTATCGGGGCGTGTGTCAGGGCGAATTACTACCGCTGAGTTGGTCGTGCCGACTTAAGTGACCTCAAGTCGTGCAGCGGGGATCGTCTTGCAGTTCGAGCGTGACGATGCGCAAGGCTGCCTCCACGCGTTTGGTATGGGTGCGGGCAGAGACCAGGCCGCCGGTCGTTGCTGTGAAGACGAACACGTCTCGCGTTTCGGGCACAACGGCCACCATTTGGCCGCCATAGCCCTCGGCGAATTGAACATCGCAGTCGGACAGTGTTGTCAGTAACCAGCCCCAGCTGTAACCGATGCTTTGTCGGTCGGTGTCGGCGAATACGGCTGCGCGCGTGGTTGCAACGAAGTCTGCTGGTATGACTTGACTGCCCTGATAACGGCCACCGTTGAGGACCAGCTCGCCAAACTTCAGGAGATCGGGCGCGGCCATTCGAAACCCTGATCCGCCAAACACGTCGCCGTCCTGGTTGACGATCCAGCCGCCGAGCGACACGCCGATGGGCGCGAGTATGGCGTTGTTCACCGTGACGTTGAGTGGTTGCTTGAGCGTGTCTTGCAGAACAAGGCTCAGCAGGCGGGTTTGCACCGTGCCGTAGTTGTAATAAATGCCCGGTTGATGGGTGGACGGCAGCGCAAGAATGCGGCAGGCCCAACCGGAGTCGGCATAGACCGCTGGCAGGGCGTTTTCGCGGTAGTCGAAACCGGCGCTCATGTTGGCGAGTATCGCCGGCGTAAGGGTGCGCAGGTGCTCGGGTAGGGCGCAGTCGCTGATGTGTGTGATGGGCGCATCGGCTGCGTTTGCCCAGTCTGGTTGGGCGGTGGCAAACGCCGCCGTCACCAACGCCTTGGACACGGACTTTATCGCCTCAGGCTGCCAGGGTGCGGGGTGGGGTGTGTGCCACGCAGTTTGCAGATCGCCCGCGTTGCTGTGCAGGAAGGCCCTGAATCCGTTGCGTGTGAGCACGCGCTGGAACGTGGCGTCTGGAGGCTCGGCGATTGGTTCATGACGGGCCTGTGTGGGTGCCGTCACGCGGGTGATGCCCAGTTCGTAGCGCAGGACGTCGCGCTGGTAGGCGCAGCCCGTCAACAGCAGGCCCGTTACCAGCAGTGCACTGAATGTGGCGCGTGTCACGGACGGTGCCGCCGAGGCGTCGTGTGGTCGGCGGTGCGTGCACGGGGATAAGCCGACAAGGTGTTTGCGCTCCTGTTCGATGCCGTGTGGGCGTGTCACTGAAATCGTGACACAGCGCCACGGCCTGTCCAAGTGAGAGCGCCCGACCGGACGGAATCCTTGGTGGAAGCGTTTGTGTCTGGAATAGAGGGTATTGGCGCATGCGTGATACGACGCGAGTGCGGTGAGTGGGTGGCATCCGGCGGGAGGTTGTCCGGGAATGAAGGGCGTGAAATCCAATTGTCCGTGAGGGATGCCCGGTCGCGGTATCCTGAGACCATCCCAACAGGCGCGACCCGCACCCGCAACCGCTATGTCGAACACTAGCCGTCCTGATCATTCCGATTTTTTCACGCGCGTCTGGGCCTTCGTGCGCACGGTGCCGCCGGGACGCGTGGTGACCTATGGCCAGGTGGCGCATGCGCTGACTCCGCCCGAGGGAATGGGCGTTGCCGACTACCGGCGTGAGGGTGCGCGGCTGGTGGGCGGTGCGATGGCGGCTTGCCCGACCGACGTGCCCTGGCACCGGGTCGTCAACGCGCAAGGTCGGCTCAGCGCCCACGCGGTCGCCGATCGGCAACGCCAGTTCCTCGAGCAGGAGGGTGTGGTGGTAGTTGCAGGGCGGCTCGATCTGGCGTCGGTGCAGTGGGGCGATTCGGCAACCGCACCTGCCACGGCACAGCAGTCGCTGTTTTGATTGCTGTGTCATTCAGGGGGTGTCATCCGTGACCTGGCAGATCGACGAATCACTTCCCGGTGCCGACGAGTTCGTGCGCCTGCGTGAGCGCGTTGGGTGGGGTGCCGTCGACCGCGCCGTGGCGCAGAGGGCGTTGAGTCAGTCGCTCTACAGCGTCACCGTGCGCGATGGCGATACGCTTGTCGGCATGGGCCGCGTGATCGGTGATAACGCCTTGTATTATTACGTTCAGGATGTTGCGGTCGACCCGGCGTGGCAAGGCCGCGGCGTGGGGCTGGCCGTGATGGCGGCCATAGAGGGATACCTCGCCGAGTCTGTGCCTGTGGGGAGTTGTGTGGGGCTGCTTGCAGCCGAGGGCAAGGAAGCGTTCTACACACCGTTTGGCTACACCCGCCGGGATGGCTCGCCCCTCGGCCACGGCATGAGCAAGGTGATGCAACCCGCCTGAGCCCACGAGACGGCTGTGTGCGACCCCGCGCGTCGGGTGTGCGACGCGGGGGTCGGTCGGGCCGGGGTGCGTTGCTATATTCCGCGCCACGCCATTTCGCGGTCCTGAAGTCCTCACCATGAGCGAAGCCGATCAACGCGACACCGAGTTCGGGTGTCAGATCCGAAAGTCCCCGTTTTTTGCTGCCACGCAACGGTACGGCTGCACCGGGTACTCGGTGTACAACCACATGTACATTCCGCGCAGCTTCGGCGACCCGGAGGCGAACTTCTGGCACTTGGTCAACGACGCGATCCTGTGCGATGTGTCCGTCGAGCGTCAGGTCGAGATCACCGGCCCGGACGCCGCTCGATTCGTGCAACTGCTGACTCCGCGCGACCTCTCGACCTGCGACGTGGGGCAGTGCAAGTATGTGTTCATCACCAGCCCCGAGGGCGGCATCATCAACGATCCGGTGTTGTTGCGACTGGCAGAGAACCATTTCTGGCTCTCGCTTGCCGACAGTGACGTACTGCTCTGGGCCAAGGGCGTGCAGGTGCACTCCGGTTTGGACGTCACGATTCGCGAACCGGATGTTTCACCGCTGCAACTGCAAGGTCCGCGCTCGCGCGACATCATGTGTGCGAT
>CALDHJ010000486.1 GCA_937941555.1 uncultured Granulosicoccaceae bacterium
CTGAGCGATGACGGTGCCGCCGCGCGGCGGCCGCACCTGGAGGGGCTGCCCCGGCACGAGTGATGAGGCGCTGGCCATGCCGTTCCACGCCAGGAGATCGTCGACGGAGGCTTTGTAGCGCCAGGCGATGTAGGCGAGGTTGTCGCCGGGCTGGACCACGTAGGTCCGCGTGTCGAAGCTGCGCCCGATCGGCTCGAGCGCCCGTTTCACCGGCGTCACCAGGTCGGGAACGGCGAGTGAACTGCACCCCCCGATCACCGCGGCCAGACCGAGAACCACCACAGAGCGACACACTCTGAATTTGCACCAATTGCCCACAGATCCAAACTCCGAAGTCATTGACAACGTACGACGTGCCACGGGGGATCGCAGGGCCATCACCGCGTCAACAACACGGCAGTGGTTGAGCCTTGCGACCCGAAGTGGCGCTTACTCTAACCCAAAAAAGAAACAATTTGAAGAAGTTATGTGAACTTTTTCAAAACGGGATTAGGTAACGTCAAGAATTTGATCCATACGGGGCAGCCCGCTAGCCGACCCGGGAAACAGGAGTGCCTGAGCGTTCGGGTCGTTGCAGCCGCCTGGTGCCACCGACAGTGCCGGACAGAAGCGGTACAAATTTCACCCGTGTCAGGTTCTCCCGTTCGAATTCTGATCCGTAGCGCCGTACACGTACGAGTGTCTGCTCGCCGTCTTCGCCACTGACAGGCGCAATCAACGACCCGCCATCGCGCAGCTGCGAGAGCAACACTGGCGACAGGCTGTCGGCAGCGGCGGTGAGCAGGATGCCGTCAAACGGGGCCCGCTCACGCCACACCGTGTCGTTGTGGCCGTGGCGCGCCAGCACGTTCCGGTAACGCAGCGCATAGAAACGCTCTTAGGCGCGCTTGAGCAGCGGCAGAATCCGCTCCTGGGTATACACCCGCTCAACCAGGCGAGAGAGAACGGCCGCCTGGTAGCCAGAGCCGGTGCCGAGTTCAAGGACGCTTTGCACGTTGCCGCCTTCGAGCAGCAATTGGGTCATGACCGCAACCACCCAGGGCTGGGACAGCGTCTGGCGGTGGCCAATCGGCAGGGAACCGTCGTCGTAGGCACGGTGTGCCAAGGCCTCGTCGACGAAGATGTGCCGCGGCACCTCGGCCATGCAATCGAGTACACGCTGGTCGGATATGCCGCGTTGCTGCAGGCGCTCGACCATGCGTGCGCGAGCGCGCGGCGCTGTAGCACCCCGACCGCCTATCGATTCAGCTGTTAACACCATTGTTGGGACCAAGCCACGAATTCAACCCTGCCAGTTGAGTGTAGCGGGTCAAATCGATCTGTAAGGGCGTGACCGACACGAAGCCCGCCTCCACTGCGGCAAAGTCGGAATCAGGGTCACCGCGCTGGGGCTCGCCCGCCGGCCCGATCCACCATGCCGCTTCACCGCGCGGATCGATCGTGTGTTCCGCCGCCCCGCCCGGTGCGCGCTCACCGAGGCGTGTCGCGCGATACCCCTTGATCGATGCGAACGGCACGTCTGGCACATTGACATTGAGGATGGTGTCAGCTGGCAAGGGGTCGTTCAGGGTGCGTGCAAGCAGCTCGGCCGCGACCCGCGCACCGGTTGCGTAGTGTTCGGGACGGTGCACCGCCATCGAGAACGCCATGGCCGGAAATCCGAGGTGGCGCCCTTCGAGGGCTGCAGCGACAGTGCCCGAATAGAGCACGTCATCGCCCATGTTTGCGCCGTTGTTGATGCCGCTGATGACCATCTCGGGCGGCGCGTCGAGCAAGCCGCCAACCGCCAGCAACACGCAGTCGCTGGGCGTGCCCTGCACAGAGAAGACGCCGTCACTGTGGCGGTGGGCCCGCAACGGGTTGGTCAGGGTCAGCGAGCTGCTGGCGCCGGAGCGGTTGCGGTCGGGGGCGACGACGTTGAGTTCGAAATCCCCCTCGAGCGCGCGCATCAGCGCCCGCAAGCCCTCGGCGAGGTAGCCGTCGTCATTGCTCAATAAAACGCGCACAGCCACTCCGGCGGAAAAACGGAACCTGACTATAGGTGACGGGTCATCGGGCGAGGCTCATAAACCAGTGCCCCTGCCCTCGGCCCTCAGCCGTTGGCGGCAGCCGGTGCGCGCTCAAGCACGCTGTTCGATTGGTGCCATCCGCCGTCTTCCGGCGAGAGCAGAGACAGCAATTTGGCGCCGAGTTGAATGAGGTCGTGTACGCGCTGGACATCGTGTGCGCTGATGGGCAGCCCCTCGGCATCCACAACCACAAGCGCCTGCGGCCGGTCACCGACCAGCAACGAGCCGACCACGCTGTGCATCGCGGGCAGGAGTGGCGAACCGGCGAGCGCTGCAACATCCGGGTGTACCGCGTCGGGCGTCACGCTGCGCGATTGCGGCGACAGCAGCATCGCCTCCAGGGCCGGCGCCGTGCCGATGGCAAAATCGATCGGCTGAAACGCCATGGCGCCATGGACGTGCAGACGGCGCCGGCTGCGCAGCCGTCCGGCAGCAAGATCGACTTCGAGCAGGTGCACGCGACGGATACCGCCGCAGGTTTTGAGCGCAGTGAGCAGGTGATCGAGCATTTCGGTGGTTCGCAGCTGTCCGCTCTGCAGGCGATTGCGCAGTGTGTCGAGCGCGTTGTGGTGCGCGCGCTGGCGGCAATCACCGCAGAGCACATTGATCAGCGTGCGGTTGCAGCTCACACCGGGCTCGCCAACCGAGGGCTGACGGGCGAGTGTCAGTGCACCAAAGCCGAGCGCATCCGGCGCGCTCGACAAGGCGTTGAGCACACCGGCAGCCTGAGATTCGAGATCGACCAATGCATAACCGGTTTGCGCGCTCGCGGCCGTGAGCAATGACGCGGCGTTGGCTGCAGCCGGCTCCGGACTCGAGGCCAGGGTCACGGCCGCGGCTGCAGAGCCGACTCCGGCCAAAGAGTCTGCGTTGAGGCGTTTCGAAAACGCCAGGCCGTGCAAGGCCTGCAGCACTGCGTCTGCTGTAACGTCCAGCCCCCGATCACGCCAGATCTCGAGCAACCGGCACGCGAGCGTCGCTTGCTCATGGCGGGTAAACCAATTGAAGAGCTCGGTGGCGTTGAGTTCGCATTGGTCAAGCGAGATGCAGCGATCGAGGATTGAGCGCAGGGCATCCTGATCGAGCGCTTCCCCAGCCAAC
>CALDHJ010000487.1 GCA_937941555.1 uncultured Granulosicoccaceae bacterium
GTCGGCAACGCGGAACTGTCCACGGCACCCACCTCGATGCCATAGCGCAGCGTCGACGGTGTCGGCTCGGCCGCGAGCGGTGCTTTGACGCTGGCAACAAACAGCAGCCCAACGGCTACTGCGAATACTCTTCCCATTCGCTCGAATCCGATTGATGTGCGCCGTGTGCGGGCCGAAGCGTCTTCTTGAGCGAAAAGCGCAAGGGCGTGGTGTCGGACACCAGCTGGACGAGGTGCTTCTTCCGGTCCTTGATCCGCGGGCTCCAGATACGAATGCGGATATCGTCTACATCGCCCTCAACTGCCAGAGAAGCCTTGCCGTCTGCATCGGTCCTGGTGTGCAGATGCGATTCGGCAACGACGACGTAGCCGACCATGTGGTCGTGAATGTTGCAGCCCAGAGTCACGATGCCCGGCGTCTCGAAGACAACCGGGTCGGGCGCACGGCCCTTGTAGAGCGGCAAGGTGAACCGCTTGGTCTTCGAGAACGAATACACATGGTGGGCCGTGACATCGCTGTTGAGGAAATTCACGGTGGACCGCGCCGGCACCACCAGCACGTGCGGCACGAACTGGAGGTTCTGCTGGTCCACTTCGAACCGGCTGGGTTGACCGGCCGCCGGCTGCAGCGGCTCACCCGTCGTTGATTCCGCGAGCACGATGACGTCGGGTACGGGATTGCCCTTACGGTCGAGCACGCTGACCTCGATGGTGCCCGCGAACAGCGCGCCAACCGGTAGTGCCAGCAGGCACACCAGAGCCAATACCTGTTTTCCCAAACCCTTCATACCCGTGTCCCTGCCGTGCTGTGCCGTGACGCCAACAACACCCGCCGCGGGTACGCTGGCGCGCAAATTGCGGATGCAGTGGCATGCCAAATCCGTTCGGAAAAACGATGTGTTTTTCACCTCTCAACGTGATATCGACCCGTGGCCATCCGTCTTAAATTCCTTCACAAACTGCTGATCCTGACTGTCACGCCGGTCCTGATTGCACAGGCGGGCACGATGCTCGCGGTGGTGCAAACGGCCAAGCAGGACATCGAAGCCAGCGCCCAGCAGGCGCTGAAGGTCGGTTCGGCCGTTGCCGAGCAGCTCGTGCAGACACGAAACGAGCAGATTTCACGCAACGTCAAACTGCTCGCGTCCGACTTCGGCCTCAAAGAAGTCATCGCCATCGCCGATCCGGAGTCGACCCGCTCTGCTCTCACCAACCACGCCAGCCGCATCGGCGCCAACGTGGCAACGGTCGTGTACACCGAAGACGAAGGCGATACCGGCAGCGCAGGCTCAGCCCTGGAGGAACAGATAACCGCCCACGCACGCCGGGTCCTCGACGACGAGGGTGAGCTGCCCGACGTGTTCTCGATCAATTCGCGTGACGCGGTGTATCAGGTCTACACAGCCGAGGTGCGGGCCCCGACCCCGATCACCTACCTCGTGCTCGGATTCAAGGTCGGCGATCAGATCACGAAACCCATTCAGAACCTGACCGACCTGAACGTCGCCATCTTGCAGGTGGACGAGCAAGGCACTCGCAACACGGTGAACACCTTCCACGAGGCGTTCCGTGATGTGGACACGACTGCACTCCTGGACCCGGACCAACCGATGCAATCGGTCTACGCAACCCAGGTCGGGGCCACCGAGTTCTGGGTCACCTACTTGCCGTTGAACGCACATGACCCGCACGGCTTGATCGTCCTGGCCTCGCGCAAATTGACACCGCTAGAGCATTTTCTCAAAGCCAAGGACAACGTCATCGCGTTCGATATCGGCTTGCTGCTGCTCGTGTTGGGGCTGGGTGTGTGGCTGTCGGCGAGTGTCTCGCGCCCACTTCGTACCCTCGCGCTCGCCACGCGGTCGCTCGCACAAGGCGAGTACAAAACGGCCATCGCGGTCTCGTCGACCGACGAGATCGGCGAGCTCGCGAAAGGCTTCGATGACATGCGCAAGGCCGTGTCGAGCCGCGAGAAACAGATCTCCCACCAGCTCATGCACGACCCGTTGACAGGGTTGCCCAACAAGAAGCACACCCTATCCGTTCTCGACAACGCGCTGGCGCAACCCTCGGTCACGGCCATTTGCCTGATCGTGATCAAGATTCAGGACATGGAGCACATCGGCTCATCGCTCGGCCTCAACACCACCGATGAACTCACCCGCGAAACCGCGAAGACCATCGCCGCCGTCAGTGAAGACGGCCATTTTGTCTCCTGCATCGATGCCAACCGCTTCGCCGTCACCTGCCTCAACGCAGACATCCAGTCTGCCAACGCACTCGCCGAGACCCTGATCCAACAGCTCGACCTCGGCACGGTGCTCGGCACATCGCGCATCACACTCAAATCGCACGCCGGCATCGCCCACTACCCGGACCAGGCCTCTACAGCCGACTGCCTGATCCGCTACGCGATGATCGCGTCGGCGGATGCCGTCACGAACAAGACGCGCATCCACTGCTACGACCCAGGGCGCGAAGCGGAATTCAAACGCTATCTGAAGATCGTTCAGGACCTGCCCGAAGCCGTTGAGCAAGACGAACTCAAGGTCTACTTCCAACCGAAAATCAGCATCGATACCGGGCAATTGTACGGCGCGGAAGCTCTGGTCCGCTGGGAACACCCGGAGCTTGGTTTCCTGCCGCCGGATGACTTCATCTCGGCCGCAGAGCAATCGGACAACATCAAGTTGCTCACGCGCTACGTGCTGAGAAAATCCATCGAGGCCGCCTACCGCTGGCAGCGCATGGGCCAGTCGCTGAAAGTCGCGGTCAATCTCTCAGCGCGGGATCTGCTCGATCAGAACCTCTTCGCGTATGTCACAAAAGTCCTTGATGAACACACCCTTCCGACCACGCAGTTGATTCTGGAGATCACCGAAAGCTCGGTCATGGAGGATGTCGACCTCGCCGTGAAAACCCTGTCAAAATTCAGGGCCGCCGGGATGCTGATATCCATCGATGACTTCGGCACCGGCCATTCTTCACTCGCCCAGTTGCGTGACCTGCCGCTCGATGAACTGAAAATCGACAAGAGCTTTGTCTCGCAAATGGCAGACGGCGGCAAAAACGAACTCCTCGTCTCGACCACCATCGAGCTCGCACACAGCATGGGCTTGAAGGTGGTTGCCGAAGGCATAGAAGACGAACACAGCCTCCGTCGCCTCAGCCACCACAACTGCGAGATCGCGCAGGGCTATTTCTTCAGCAAGCCGCTCCCCGAAGATCAGTTCGTCGACTGGATCAAACAATACAAGCCCGATGTCTACGAAGAGCGACGACAGGGCGAACGGCCTTTCGGCACCAAACCGAACCGCGACGCCGCACCGTCAAGTCGACACGTCGACTCACAGGACGCTACCCCCCCGACCCCCATCGGAAGCCGGAGCAAGCGTCCGCGATAAGGGCAAGGCACGCAGCCAGCCCACGTCCTGTCGTCGCGACCGTCGAGGTGGCGGTGCCATCACAGACGGTGGCAGACTCGACGCGCATCGAGCAGCGCTGCGTGCAGGTTGCGCGAGGCGATAGAATCGCCAACCCGCACCAGCAGAAAATCGCCATCGGGGTGCGTCTCCGGAAACGGGAACGCGCCGTCGATCAACGCGCGGTGGTCGAGTTGGCCACCGTTGCGTGCGCGCGACACCAGACTCCGATAGACCTCGTCGTTCGGCACCGCGCCGTGCTCGGATACCACGTGGTCGACGATCCGGTCGGTTGGCGTGTGCGTGAGCACGTCTCGCAGGGTCGCACGCAAGCGGTTGCCCTCCGGCGCCACCGAGACCAGCTCGTGTAACGGCATGAACGTCACGCCGCCAGCGACAAGCCGCTTAAGGGCCACCGATGAGGTGGTCGGCCCGAGATCGTGCAGCAGAGTGCGATCGGGCGTCGCCATCGCAACCTGACAGCCCGCGTGCGCCATTGCATCCGCTGTCACCGCACCGGCCTGATCACCGACCTCATCACACAACAACACCTCACCCTGCACCCGCGCCTCCCCCGACAGCACATCCCAGCTCGAGACCACGTAGTCGCCGCCCGGGATGTCGATCGGCGCGGGCCAACCACCGGTCGCCACAATCACCGCATCGGGTCGCTCCGCATCAATCACTGACACATCGACCACACAGTCAAATCGCACTGTCACATCCAGGTGTTCGATCTCTGCGATCAGCCAATCCGCAACGCCCCAGATCTGACGCCGCGTCGGCCCTTTGCAAGCGAGCCGAAGCTGCCCGCCAAGCTGGTGGGTCGCCTCACACAACACCACTTCGTGGCCCCGTAACGCACAGACCCGCGCGGCTTCGAGCCCACCTGGCCCACCGCCAACCACCAGCACCTTGAGCCGCCGTTCCGCTGGCAACACACGGTGCGGAAACTGCGCTTCGCGGCCAGTTGCAGCGTTCTGCCCACACACGCTCGGCTTGCCCTGATTCACGCGGTCCACACAATAACCAAGCCCGACACAGGCTCGAATCCGTGTCTCTTCACCACGCTGTAGTTTGTTCACCAGATGTGGATCGGCGATGTGTGCGCGCGTCATGCCGACGAGATCGACCAACCCCGTGCTCACGGCATGGGCGGCAGTCGAGAGGTCGGCGATCCCGCCAGCGTGCAAGACCGGCACTGACACGGCCGCGCGCAAGGTGCCGGCGATACCAAGATGGGGCGCGGACGGAATGCCCATGGGGCGTACCCAATCGGCCAGACCCAGATCATCGTAGGGCGCTCCGGCGACCACATTGAAGAGATCCACCGCACCGCTGCGCTCGAGCTGCTGCGCCACGGCAACGCATTCGCTGGCCGCGAGTCCTCCGTCGGTCAGCTCATCGCCCGTGAGGCGCACACTGACGACACAGTCTGATCCCACGTCCGCCCGAACCGCCGCCAACACCGCGAGCACCAGGCGCATCCGGTTCTCGAGGCTGCCGCCGTAGTCATCGTCGCGGGTATTGGTGAGCGGCGAGAGAAACTGGCCGAGCAAATGGGAGTGCACCAGCAACTCGATGCCGTCAAACCCGCCGTCGCAGCAGCGCCGGGCCGCGGCCGCAAAGTCATCGACGACGCGGTCGATGTCGTGCTGTTCCATGGTCTTGGGAAAGGCCCGGTGCGCGCGTTCTCGCACCCCGGACGGCGCCACCACCGGCAGCCAGTGTCCATCGTCCCAGGCCGTGCGCCGTCCCATGTGGGTGATCTGACACATGATCGCCGCACCGTGTTGCTTGACGCCATCCGTCAGCCGCTGGAACCACGGCACGATGCTGTCGTCCCCGGCGTAGAGCTGGCCGAAGACCGACGGACTGTCGGGCGCAATGTTGGTCGAGCCGCCCACCATCGTCAGGCCTACCCCGCCCTTGGCTTTCTCTTCGTGGTAGAGACGATAGCGATCGGTTGGATGCCCGTTCTCGACATAGTTCGGCGCGTGGGCCGTGCTGACAATGCGGTTGCGCAGCGTCAGGTGCTTGAGCGTGAACGGCTCGAGCAAGGGACTGAGTGCGGGGCTGTTCAAGGTGCGTCTCCACCGGCAGTAGCCGCAGCATGCCATGAACACGCGGCGATCAAAACGCCAAGTTGGCGGCTCGCTTCGGGTAGGCTGTGGTACCACCCACCCCACAGGCAGACACCGTGCTTCGCGTCCCGATTCTGATCTCGCTTCTGGCCGCCACACCGCTCTGGGCGCTGACCTCTGATGAGGAGATTGCCTTGCTGTTACAGCAGGTGGAAACCGCCGAGGACTGCACCTTCTATCGCAACGGCAGCGCGCACACCGCCGCCGAGGCGCTGGCACACATGACGCGTAAATACCGCCACTTCAAAGACGAGATCGCGACCGCCGAAGACTTCATCGCCCGCAGTGCCACGCGCAGCCTGCTGACCCGCCGGGCCTATTGGGTTTCCTGTGACGGTGCTGCGCGCCAGCGCACCGCCGACTGGCTCACCGCAGCATTGTCACGGCTCCGGGCGGACGCCACGACAAAAACCAGCGGTTGATCGGATTGGCACCGAGGCCACGTGTGCAACCCGTTCCCCAACCTACACCGAGGTGAGGAGCTGTGGCAGTGTGTGCACTGCGAGACTGCGAGACCGAGAACCCTGATGGATACCGACTACGCTGATCTGCGCGACGCTGTCGCCAAGCTCTGCACCCGCTACCCGGGCCCTTACTGGCGCGCGCTTGACCGCGACTCGGCCTACCCGAGCGAATTCGTCTACGAACTCACTCAGGCCGGGTGGTTGTCACTACTGATCCCCGACGAATTTGGCGGATCGGGATTGCCGCTCTCGGCGGCGGCAGCAGTGCTTGAGGAAATTCAGCGACAGGGTTGTAATGCGGGGGCGTGTCACGCGCAGATGTACACCATGGGGACCCTGCTCCGGCACGGCTCGGACGCCCAGAAAGCCGAATACTTGCCGAAAATCGCAGCTGGCGAATTGCGTTTGCAGGCCTTCGGCGTCACCGAACCGACGAGCGGCACCGACACCGGCGCACTCAAGACCACCGCTGTGCGCGACGGCGACGAGTTTGTCGTCAACGGCCAGAAGGTCTGGACCAGCCGCGCCGAACACTCCGACCTGATGCTGCTCCTCGCACGCACTACGCCGCTCGCCGACGGCATGAAAAAAACCGCGGGACTGTCGGTGTTGCTGGTCGACATGCGCACCGCACGGGATCAGGGCCTGAGCATCCGCCCGATCCGCACGATGATGAACCACGCGACCACCGAGGTGTTTTTCGACAACCTGCGTGTGCCGGCAGCCAACCTGATCGGCGAGGAAGGTCGCGGCTTTCGCTACATCCTCTCGGGCATGAACGCTGAGCGCATCCTGATCGCCGCCGAGTGCATCGGAGACGCCAAGTGGTTTCTCGAGAAGTCTGTCGGCTACGCCAACGAACGACAGGTCTTCGGCCGCGCCATCGCACAAAACCAGGGCGTGCAGTTTCCGATTGCCCGTGCCTACGCAAACATGCGGGCCGCCGAGCTCATGGTGCAGGACGCGTTGCGCCGTTTTGATGCCGGCGACAACCCGGGCGCAGAGGCCAATATGGCGAAACTGCTCGCAGCCGACGCCTCATTCGAAGCGGCGAACGCCTGCATTCAGACCCACGGCGGATTCGGCTTTGCCGAAGAGTACGACATCGAGCGAAAGTTTCGCGAGACGCGCCTGTATCAGGTAGCCCCGATTTCAACCAACCTGATCTTGTCCTACCTCGCCGAGCACGTGCTCGGTATGCCGCGCTCGTACTGAGATCGTCAGAGTCGGTCCTGCGGGGTGTCGCCGCGGAAAAAGGCGTCGAGGTTGTCGAGCGCCCGAAACCCCATGGCGTCCCGTGTCTGCACGGTCGCGCTGCCGATGTGCGGCAACATGAAGACCTGATTGAATCGGGAAAAAGCCGGGTTGCCGCCGGGCTCGGTGGCGAAGCAATCAAGTCCCGCGGCCGCGACATGGCCGCTTTCGAGAGCCGCGACCAAGGCCGCCTCGTCCACCAGCGCGCCACGCGCTGTATTCACAAGCACGGCCCCATTTGGAAGCTTGGCCAGGCGATCAGCATTCATCAATCCGGTGGTGTCGGGCGTCGCCGGGCAATGCAGCGAGACAAATTCGGCAACCGCCAGGAGCTCATCAAGTGATTCGTGGAAGGTTGCGCCCTGCTCCTGCTCCGCCGGCAGGCGGCTGCGGTTGTGGTAGTGGATGGCCATGTAGAAGCCACGTGCCTTTTCGGCAAACGCACGCCCGACACGGCCCATGCCGACAATGCCGAGCGTCGCGCCAGTCACCTGCTTGCCGACCATGAAGCTTGGCGACC
>CALDHJ010000488.1 GCA_937941555.1 uncultured Granulosicoccaceae bacterium
GCCCGGCACCGGCACGCCCGAGATCGGTGGGCCCAACAGCTTCCAGGCGCAGCAGGTGATCCGGGAGCTCGCCGGTGTGAACTTGATCGGGGCTGATCTCGTGGAAGTGTCTCCGCCGTTCGATGCCGCGGGCGGCACGGCCTGGCTCGGCGTGTCGTTGATGTTTGAATTGCTGTGCGTGCTCGCGTCATCGGTGCGGGCAGCGACACCTGAATAGCGCTGGTTTGTAGACTCTTTGGCGGGCGTCACAGTATTTTCCCAGGGGATGCCGCACAGTGGGTGATTGCATTGACGCGGGGTGTGAACAAAGGTGCTGGAGCTGCATTTTATTGCGGTGCCGGACCGATTTTCGCGATGTCGCGCTGAGCATTTGACGGTTTCGTCGCCTCGCAGTAATACGTGCCGGCCGGTTGCGTGCTTCGCGCGCAAACCGTGGCGTAACTCTTGCGAGGACGGGTCAGATGCACCCTCGTTGCAGCGGTCGGCGACAGCCGAACTTGGCGGGGTTTGATGCAACCCAAAACAACTCATTCACCCACTTTTTATTGATCAAGCCTTGGAGCCCACGTGAGCAGTCTCATCGACCTCGGACCCATCCCGGAACTGTATGTGTCTGCAGACAGTGCACAGAAATTGAAGGTAGACGCGGCAGATTTGCCGAGTTGGGACCTGACACCGCGACAGATCTGCGATCTCGACATGCTGATGAACGGTGGCTTCAATCCGCTGAAAGGCTTTTTGAGCGAAGCGGATTACAACAGCGTTGTCGACAACCTGCGGTTGACTGACGGCTCGTTGTGGCCCATGCCCATCACGCTCGATGTGTCGCAGGCCTTCGCCGATGTCCTCGAGCCCGGGCAGGACATCGCGCTGCGAGACCAGGAAGGGGTGATCCTCGCGATCATGTCGGTGTCCGACCGCTGGACACCCGACAAGTCGCACGAGGCCGAGAAGGTGTTTGGCGCCGATGACCTGGCGCACCCCGCGGTCAACTACCTGCACAACACGGCGGGGCCGGTGTACCTCGGTGGACCGATCACCGGTATCCAGTCTCCGGTGCACTACGATTTTCGCGCACTGCGCAATACCCCGAATGAAATGCGGGCATTTTTCCGCAAGCTCGGTTGGCGCCGGATTGTGGCCTTCCAGACGCGCAACCCGCTGCACCGCGCACACCAGGAACTCACCTTCCGCGCCGCACGTGACGTACAGGCGAACCTGCTGATCCATCCCGTTGTCGGCTTGACCAAGCCGGGTGACATCGATCACTTCACCCGCGTGCGCTGCTACGAAGCGGTACTCGAACACTACCCCGCCAGCACCACGTCGCTCAGCCTGTTGAACCTCGCCATGCGCATGGCAGGGCCACGGGAAGCCGTCTGGCACGGGTTGATTCGCCGCAATTTCGGCTGCACACATTTCATCGTCGGTCGCGACCACGCGGGTCCGGGCTCAAACAGCCAGGGCGAAGATTTCTATGGCCCCTACGACGCGCAGGATCTGTTTCGCACCCACCAGGACGAAATGGGCATCGAGATGGTCGACTTCAAACACATGGTGTATGTGCAGGAGCGCGTTCAGTACGAGCCGGCGGACGAAGTGGAAGAGGGAGCAACCGTCCTCAATATTTCCGGCACCGAGCTGCGCCGTCGCCTCGCGGAAGGCCTCGATATCCCCGAGTGGTTCTCCTTCCCGGAGGTGGTGAAAGAGCTGCGCAAAACCAAACCGCCGCGCGCCAAGCAAGGCTTTACGGTCTTTTTTACAGGCCTGTCTGGTTCTGGCAAGTCCACCGTCGCCAACGCGCTCATGGTCAAGCTCATGGAGCTCGGTGGCCGACCTGTGACCCTGCTCGATGGCGACGTGGTGCGCAAACACCTGTCATCGGAGCTTGGCTTCTCCAAAGAACACCGCGACCTCAATATCCGACGCATCGGTTACGTCGCTTCCGAGATCACCAAGAACGGCGGCATCGCCATTTGTGCACCGATCGCGCCGTACACTGCGACGCGGCGCGCAGTGCGCGAGTCGATCGAAGCCTTTGGTGCTTTTGTCGAAGTGCACGTGGCAACCTCACTCGAAGAGTGTGAGCGCCGCGACCGCAAGGGGCTGTACAAGCTTGCGCGCGAAGGCAAGATCAAGGAGTTCACGGGCATATCGGATCCCTATGAAGCGCCGGAGAGTGCAGAGCTCGTGCTCGACACGGAGGGTCAAAATGTGGACTTCGTGGCGCAGCAGGTGATTTTGAAGCTCGAGTCACTCGGTCTGATCGGCAGCAACTGAGCCATTCGTGCGTGATCGACAAGGCCGCCCCCGGGCGGCCTTTTTTGTGTGCGCGTCAGGGGGTGAGTTCGTGCAAGGCTTGTTCGGCTGAATCGATCAGCCACGCGTGCAGCCCCGCCCAGGTCTCGGCCCGTGCCTCGGTGACCAGAAAATAGGCCGCGCGTTCGAAGGCTGGTGCATCGAGTCGATAGAGCCGGTTGTTCGCCAGGTGGTCTGCGACCAGCCGTTCCGGCAAGTACGCCGAGCCGCCGTGTTTCAGCAGGTGCGAGAGCGCCCAAACCGTCGAGCCGTGGTTGATCTTGGCGACCGCGGCGTCGGTGTAGGCCTCGGTGTGGCTGCGCGCGAACTGTTCGCCCGCATCGACATAGATGTAGCCCGGGTGGTGGGTCACCGAAGCGTCAAGATCGGGTGAGACGAGGATCAGGGTTTCGGTTGGCAGAGCCAAACTGACCTGATCCGAACTCGATGACGGTTGGTAGCCGAGACCGACGTCGATGACGCCGTTGGCGAGCCAGGATTCGAGTGCGGCCTGATTGCCCGGCCACGCGGCCAGGGCGGTTTCCGGTTGGTTGTCCGCGAGGTGGTCGAAGAGCGGCTGACCCAAGGTCGGCCAGAGATCCATGTGGCAGCCGATGTTGCAGGTTTCGGTCACGCCGTCCGGCAGCGAGGTCTCCTGCTGAGCCTGCCACCACAGATCGAGCATCACCTCGGCATAGCGTTTGAATTTCAGCCCGGCCGAGGTGAGTGTGATGCCCCGTTTGTCGCGGTGCATCAGCGTTTGCCCGAGGGCGTCTTCGAGTGTGCGCAGACGCGCTGTCACGGTGGATTGCGTGACGTTCAAGCGCTCGGAGGCCCGCACCAGGCTGCCGGTTTCAACAATGGTCAGGAAGGTTTTGAACGCGGACAATTGCATGGGCAGCCAATGCAAAAAAATTGAATATACCCTGCATGATAATTCGTTTTTCAAATAGGTAAAGGCCTGCCACAGTAGCGCCATGGACACAGGAGAGACAGACATGGGCGCGATGCATGAATCCCTCGCAACTGCTGGGCAGATCGACGGCGACACCGCGGCGTCCCGCGATGCCTTCATCGGCAACATGCGCTGCGTGGCCAATGCGGTCAGTGTGGTGACGACCGACGGGGCGGCCGGTCGCCACGGCGCCACGGTCAGCGCGTTCTGCTCGGTGTCGGCGGACCCGCCCACGGTGCTGGTCTGCCTCAAGACCGACAGCCGCATCGCCCGGCTCGTCAAAGCCAACGGAGTGCTTGCGCTGAATGTGCTCGGGGCCGACCAGTCGCCATTGGCGGTCCGTTTTGCGGGTGGGGAAGATGCCTCGTTGACCGCGGTGCAGGGGCGATCGGACGGTGTGTGCGATCGCTTTGTCGGCGTCGCGCTCGATGCGCGTTTCTCACAGCCGGTGTTGACCGGGGCGATCGGTTTCTGTGGGGTTGTGCGCCAGATGCACGACGCCGGCAGCCACACAGTGTGCATTGCCGAGGTCGAGGCCCTCGCGCAAAGCGACGCCCAACCGCTCGTGTACCACGACGGCGGCTACCAGCGCATAACGCCTGTAGCGCAGGAGCCACAGCATGGCTGAGCTCACGCAATACCGGATGTTGATCGACGGCGCGTTTGTCGACGCCGGCGACGGCGGCCGCTTCGACAGCACCAACCCGACAACCGGCGAGGTATGGTGTCAGGTGCCGGCTGCGACCGAAGCCGATGTGGACCGCGCCGTGCGTGCAGCGCACGCGGCGTATGCCAGCGGACCCTGGTCGCGCATGACCGCGAGCGAACGCGGGCGGTGCTTGCGGCGGCTGGGTGACCTGCTGGCCGAACACAGCGAGGCGCTGGGCCGCACTGAGAGTCGTGACACCGGCAAGCTCTTCAAGGAGACGGCGTGGCAGGCGCAATACATCGCCGAGTTCCTGCACTTCTACGCCGGGGCTGCCGACAAGCTCAATGGCGAGACGCTGCCGATTGACAAGCCTGACCTCTTCGTCTTCACCGCGCGCGAGCCGCTCGGTGTGGTCGCGGCCGTGGTGCCCTGGAATTCGCAGTTGTTTCTGACGGCTGTCAAGCTCGGGCCGGCGCTCGCGGCGGGCAACACTCTGGTGCTGAAAGCCTCCGAACACGCGTCAGCTGCGATGTTGGAGTTCGGGGCGCTGATCGAGCAGGCCGGCATCCCGCCGGGTGTCGTCAATATCGTTACCGGCTTTGGCGAGCCCTGCGGACGGGCACTGACATCCCACCCGTTGGTGGCGCGTGTGGCCTTTACGGGTGGCCCCGAGTCGGCGCGCCATGTGGTGCGCAACAGCGCTGAGAATTTCGCCGAGGTGTCGCTTGAACTCGGCGGCAAATCGCCGTTCATCGTGTTCGACGATGCCGACATCGAGAGTGCGGTCAACGGCTCGATCGGCGGCATTTTTGCCGCGTCAGGGCAAAGCTGTGTGGCCGGCTCGCGCTTGTATTTACACGAAGACATCGCGGATGAATTTCTCGAGCGTATGCTCGCGCAGGTAGCGAAGGTGCGCATTGGCGATCCGCTGGCTGAGGACGTCGACATGGGCCCCTTGTGCACAGCGGCCCAGATCGAGAACATCGAGCACCACGTTGCGCTCGCGCAGCAGGAAGGCGCGACGGTACTCTGCGGTGGCAAACGCCCGGACAACCTGGTGGGGCAGTTCTACGAGCCCACCATCCTCGACTGCCCGCGACAGGATCTCACCGTTGTCGACGCCGAACTCTTCGGCCCCGTGCTCGCGGTGCAGCGCTTTCGCACCGAGGACGAGGTCATTGAGCTTGCCAATGACACGGTGCATGGTCTCGCGGCCGGTATTTTCAGCCGAGACAGCGGACGCTGTCTGCGCATGAGCCGCGCGATCAAGGCCGGCATCGTCTGGGTCAACACCTACCGGGTGATTTCGCCCATCGCTGAATTCGGCGGCATGAAG
>CALDHJ010000489.1 GCA_937941555.1 uncultured Granulosicoccaceae bacterium
GATCTCGTAGGCACGCTGGGTCTCGATCATGTTGACCATCTCTTCGACAATGTTGACGTTGGAGGTCTCGAGAAACCCCTGCCGCAAATTGCCGATACCAGCGAGTCCGGGCACCCCGACAATGGGGTTGCCACTCGATCCTGTTTCTTCAAACAGGTTCTCACCGACGGGACGAAGGCCCATGGGGTTCACGAAGTCGGTCAGTGTCAACTGCCCGATCACGGTGTCGGACGGCGAGCCCTGCAGACTGACCGACAGCGTGCCGTCGTCACCGATATTGATGCTCTGCGTGTTGTTGGGGAGGGTGATGCCCGGCAACACGGTGTAACCACTCGAGGTCACGACGGTGCCTGACGCATCGAGCTTGAAGCTGCCATCACGCGTGTAGGATGTGGAGCCATCCGGCATGAGAACCGAGAAAAAGCCACGGCCGTTGATGGCGACATCAAGCGACGCACCAGTCTGTGACATATTGCCCTGCGTATGCAGCTTGTCAGTGCTGACCACCCGCACACCGGTACCGCGATTCAGGCCACTGGGGATAGTCGTGTTGTTGGCCGAGAGTCCGCCGGCCGCGCGCTCGGTCTGGTAGAACAGATCTTCGAAGCTTGCGCGGTCTCGTTTGAAGCCGGTTGTGGCGACGTTTGCAAGGTTGTTTGATACCACCGACATGCGCATCTGCTGCGCGTCGAGGCCGGTCTTGGATATCCACAAAGCGGAATTCATAGCATCATCTCAATTATCAGTTGGTACCAAGCAGCCTTGCAGAGGCGCTGTCCATCTTTTCAACTTCGCGGAAAAATCCCACCTGAGCTTCGTAGCTCCGGCTGAATTCAATCATCTTCACCATCGACTCAATGGCGTTGACATTGCTCGACTCGAGCATTCCGGCAAAGACCTGAATATTTCCGTCCGGGGGCAGTGCCTCACCCGACTTTGCTCGGAACAAGCCATCCTTGCCTTTCTCCATATCGATTCCCTCGTCGCTGACGAGACGAATTCGATCGATGATCGCCTGCTCGGCGCCACCACCGCCCAGTGGCTTGATCGTGATCGTGCCGTCACTGCCGATGATGAGTTCTTCATTGGGCGGGATCGAGATCGGCCCGCCGTCACCGAGCACGAGCTGGCCGGCACCGTTGACCAGCAGACCGTCAGTCTGAATGCGCAGGTCGCCGCGGCGTGTGTACGCCTCTTCCCCGCCTTCCGTCTGAACCGCAAACCAACCCGCATTGGCAATGCCCACATCGAGCCCTCGCCCGGTTTGTTGCAGGGTGCCGTTGCTGCTGTTGTAGCCGATCGTCTCGCCTTCGCTGTACACGCGACTCGGGTGGCCAGGGCCATAGACCGGCTCACTGATGAAGCGGTCTATGTCTGCCCTGAAGCCTGTCGTGTTGACGTTGGCCAGGTTATTTGCATTGCTGGCCTGCGCGAGCATGTTTGCTTTCGCGCCGGTCATTGCAACGTAAATCGCCTTATCCATTGCTGTACTCGGTTAGCTACCCGTTGAGACCATCAGATGTTGATGATGGTCTGGGTAATGGTGTTGGATGTTTCAATTGTCTTGGCGTTAGCCTGGAAATTTCGTTGTGCGGTAATCAGATTGACCAGCTGTGCTGTCAGATCCACGTTGGAGGTTTCAAGTGCACCGCCTTGAATGGTGCCCAGGCTCCCCGTGCCCGCTTCACCCACTATCGCCGCACCCGAATCGTTGGTTTCGTGCCAGGACGAATTGCCAATCTGCTTCAGGCCATTGATGTTCTGAAAATCGGTCAACAACACTTTGCCCAGCGACACGGTTCGACCGTTGCTGAACTTGGCAATCACGCCGCCATCGGTTTCAACCGTCAGGCCACTCAGACGACCCACCGTCGCACCGTCCTGATAGACATAGGGCACGGTGAAGGCTGAAGAAAACTGTGTCGTCTGTTCCGACGGATTCGGCGTGAAGTCGACATTGATATTCAAGGGGTCGGATCCCGCTGCCAAAGGCTCCGGATCGTATTGAATATCGCCACCAACTGGCGCAATCAACGCGCCACCACCATCGAACTGCAGGGTTGTGGATTCACCTGCAGCCGGTGTGAGTGCAGTGTCATCGACGTAGGTGCGCACTTCCCACTCGTTGGCCGCAGAGTCGGTGTGCACAAAGTAGGTGTAGAGGCTGTGGCTTTCACCAAGCGAGTCATAAATAACGGCTTTTGTAGCCGCCGAATAGGTGCTGACATCATTCGGGTCGAACAACGCAATATCGAGTTCATCCGCACCCGCCGGCAAGTTTGCCGCAATGCCTACGTTGCTGGTCTGAACGGCCGCACCGTAGTGATCTGCCAACTGCACGGGCTGAGCGGAGGTGATGCTGTTTGAGATCACGTCACCGGTTTCGGTGTCGGTCGGGAAGGTCTGCAGAAACTGACCGTCGCCATCAACAATGTAGCCGTCGCGGTCAAGGCGGAAGTAGCCATCACGGGTATATTGGGGGTTCAGTGTGTCTGTGGTTGGAGACACCATGAAGAAACCCGGACCGTTGATCGCCAGATCCAGTGCGTTCTCAGTGTATTCGAGGTTGCCCTGACCATACATCTGACGAACCGTGCTCAGTATCGCGCCGTCACCAATGCTGGTACGGGCAGCAGAGAATACATTGTTCGAAAAAATATCAGCAAATTCTGCACGTGAGTACTTGAAGCCAGTCGTACCCACGTTTGCAATATTGTGACTCGCAGTGGAAAGGCTCGCACTAGCGGCATTGATCCCACTCAGGCCAATTTCAAAAGACATTGAATTTCCTCTAAATTATTCTAATCAACTGCCAACTTTGGCAATTTCAACCACATCTTCCATTGATTTCGAGCCGACACCGGCGACGTTGAGCACCATGTCGGTATTACTGGTTCCCATGGAAACGCTTTCAACTTCTCCGTATACATAAGGCGACAGGCCTTGCGTTTCACCACGCAGCGTCCCGGTTACGGTCAGCGTGTAGTTTCCCGCCGGCATGGCTTCGCCATCATCATTCTCACCATTCCACGTGATATTCACATCGCCTTCACTCTGCGCACCCATTCGCATGGTGCGCACCAACGCGCCTGTTTCACTCTGCACATTGACAACCAGGCTGTCGATGTTGGAAGCCAACTTGACCATCGCCTGGGCATCGCTGCCAGGCGTGAAAGCAAGTGTGTCACCCTGAGTCAGAACCGACTTCCCTACGATGTTCGACGCCTCGACAAGCATCTGGGACTTCATGGTGTCGCTGAACGATGCGAACGAGTCCTTCAGATCTCCGATGCCGGACACCGTGCCGAACTGTGCCATCTGGCCAATGAAATCAGCATTCTCCATCGGCTTGAAAGGGTCCTGGTTTTCCAGCTGAGCGGTCATGAGCTCGAGGAATTCTTCCTGCCCGAGTGCCTGATTGCCCGCGGCCTCAGACGCTTGCGTACTGCTCGCCGCCGTCTGCTGCCACTGCATGCTCTGCAGGTAGGGGTTGGTTATTTGATCTACTGTGCTCATTGAATGATGCCTTGAGACTGTTATTCACCCATCGTCAAAGTGCGTTGAAGCATCTGACGCGTGGTATTCAAAATTTCAACATTCGACTGAAAGTTGCGCGAGGCAGACATCATGTTCACCATTTCCTCAACCACGTTGACGTTGGGCGAGTAAACAAAACCCTGCTCATCCGCAAGCGGGTGCCCGGGTTGGTATTGCGCAAGCGCCTCACGCTGATCCTCGACGACATCCACCATATGTACCGATACAGCGGTACCGTTCGTCGCCTCGTCAAACACGGATTGAAAGACGGGATGCCTTGCGCGATAGGCGTCATCCGCGCTGCCAGCGATAGTGTTGGCATTTGCCATGTTCGAAGCTGTCAGGTTCAGGCGTAACGACTGAGCGCTCATTGCCGAACCCGCTACATCAAAATTCTTGAAGAGCGACATGGTTACTGTCCTTTGATGGCAAAACGCAGAGAGCGAAACTTGCTGCTGAGCAATTGCAAGCTCGCCTGGTATTGCATCGTGTTCTGCGCAAACAGCGCGTTCTCGACCTGCGAATCAACGGTATTGCCGTCGAGCGTAGGTTGAAGGGGCATTCGGTAGAGCTTCTCGGCGTCGGTCACATCCGCGTTCACGCCGAAGTGCTGGTCGTCGGAACCGGCCATTTTCAATTGTGTCTGACGACGCTCGGAGGCCTGAGCCAGTACGGTTTTGAAATCGACGTCTCGTGCCTTGAAGCCGGGCACATCCGCATTGGCAATATTCGATGCGAGCAGGTTCGCCCGTTGGCCACGCAAACGAAGGGCGTCATCATGAATGCCCAATGTTCGCTCAAGTGATGCTTCCATCTGCCGATCTCATCTGTACAGGTCACAGGCGAGAATGCAGTTGATATGCCAAATAAATGACGGCGTATGCGTGCACGACTGTTTTGGCAAAGACCAAACGCGGTGGATAAATTGAAAACACTGTGGGAACAACCGTTTAGCTGATTTCCACACGAATCGATCTCGCCTGATTTTTTCTTGATATTTCTGTGTTCTGGCCGATGAGCGGGCGCACGGCGTCGGCGCAATCGCTGTAGCACGCCGCTGCGGCAGTGCCCTGCCCAAGCGGCAGGCAAACCACCTCCGCCAGACACATTGACCAGCGGCAGCACAACTGGAATGCAGGTTGCATGTTTCCCTGCAAGGTTCCCGTGCGATTGCCATGAACACTTTCAAACTTGTTTTGCTCTTTGCGGCGCTGCTGATGCCGCTGGCACAGTCACGCGCCAAAGACACCACTGCTCAGGCCATACAAGATGCGGTCGAGTCGTTTGTCACCCAATACGACTACGGCTCAAACTACCCCGTCGAGCTGGGCATCAAGCCGCTCGACAAGCGCCTTCGCCTGCGGGCGTGCCCTGTCCCGTTGCAAGCCCGGTTCCGTGACCCGCAGCGCGTGAGTGGCAACACACACGTTCAAGTGGACTGCGCGACGGATACACCTTGGAAAATGCATGTTGCGGTGACAGTTCGCGTCTGGACTGACGCTGTGGTCGCAGCGCAACCGATCGCCCGTGGCGCCACCGTATCAGAAGACGATTTGCGTTATCTCAAGGTCGAAAAGTCGCAGCTTTACCACGGCCACTTCACTGACATCAAAGACGTCGTCGGACTCGCTGCTGCCATGCCGCTTCGCAATGATCAAGTGGTCAACTCACGCCATCTGCGCGCCCCGTACCTGGTCAACAAAGGTCAACGGGTCACAATCCTCGCCATCAGCGGCAACATCGCTATCAGGGCGAACGGCACGGCCATGGCCAACGCTTCGCGCGGGCAATCGGTCACGGTCAGGAACACGGATTCCGGCCGCATGGTCGACGCAGTTGCCGTGGATACCGCAACGGTAAGGGTGCCTTTGTGAGAGCTGGATCACACTTTGCAAGCAAGCACGTCAAGGCGCGCCGGTCGCGGCCGTCAATTGCAGCACATACATGCTACATCGCACCGTGCAGCCGTTTTCAGGCAACCGCGACGAAGCACCTACAATCACGTGACAACCACGGAGTACAATGATGGTCGGTCCAATTGATGGCCTCGGCGGAGGCCGCACCATAGCCATGCAGGACAGCGCCAAAAGCGGCGTCGTCGATCGCAACCCGCAAGCGGCCAACGGCCCGGCGAACACTGCGACGGCGTCGTCAGACACCGTTTCGCTCAGCGCAGGCGTCGAGCGTCTTCAGCAGATCGAAGTTGCCATGGCGAGTGACACGGCACCCTTTGATCGCGACAAGGTCGATGCCATCAAGCAACGGATTGCCGACGGCGAATACGTCATCAATCCGGAACGCATTGCTGACAAGTTCCTCGAAACAGAGCAACTGCTCGGCAAGTTGTGAGCAACTCGCCCACAACAACCCTGACCTCTGAACTCGACGCCTACGACGCGGCGGTCAGGGCCTTGGCTGACGCAATTGTCGATTGCGGTCAGGCACTCAAGGAACAAGACGGCGACCGTTTGCCTGTGGCGATCGAGGCGCAGCAACAGTGTGCCGAGCAACTGCAGCGCACACAGCGACACCTCACCGAGATCAGCGCGGCGCGCGGGTTCGGTTCGCTGAAGGAAGCGGTCAACGAAGACGCGGCCGCGGCCACCTTGCAGCCGCGCTACCGCCAGATCAAAACCGATCTGCAACAGATCCAGCATGCGCTGGTCACCCAAGCCGAAGCCGTGAGCCGCGCCATGGCAAACAACGCCGAGTTGATTGCCCTGTTGACCAACGCACAGCCCACCGGCGACTACGAAGCCGACGGCCAAACCGGCTCAACCGCCCAGAACACCCTCAGCGCACGCGCCTGAGCGACACGCCGCATAACGCAGAGCATCTTCGCGCGTCAGGGGTGGTCCGTGAGCAGTGAACGATCGCGCCTCTGATTCCGAACATATCGCGCAGCGCCTTATCGCGCCTCATGGAGGCGCTCCCACAGAAAAATCTGAGAACGGCAACGGCTGCTCGCGCCGTCTTGGCTAACGCTGTGGGAGCTGCTCCTATGGTCCGTCACACGGAGCAGCGAATGGTCGCGCCACCAATGCCGAATGCCGAACGTATCGCGGCGTCCTATCGCGCCTCATGGAGGCGCT
>CALDHJ010000490.1 GCA_937941555.1 uncultured Granulosicoccaceae bacterium
TTGAACGCCGAGGAGCCGCTCGGGGTGGGCTTTCACGCCTACAGAATGGCGCCGGGCATGACCACCGAGGCGCACGTGCACACGGCCCACGAAGAGTTCTTTGTGCTCGAGGGCGACATCACCGACAACGATGGCACCGAGTATGTCGCGGGCGATCTGGTGTTGCTCAAGGCCGGCACCGAACACCATTCCACCACCCGGAACGGCTGCACGCTGTTGGTGTATATCCCGACCGCGGAAGAGCCGACCTGAGGATTGCTGAGGTTCGGGCTTGTAAAAAAACCTGACTCCGGGTGCTGCTTTGAGCGATCAGATCTTGCTCAGGATCTCGTTCGTGTGGTCGGCCGTTTTGGGCCGCTTGAAGACGTGTTGGATGGTGCCGCCTTCGTCGATCAGGAAAGTCGTGCGCTGCAGGCCCATGTAGGTCTTGCCGTAGTTCTGCTTTTCGCCCCAGACGCCATAGGCTTCGATGATTGTGCGCTCGGGGTCGGCGACCAGCGGAAACGTCAGGTTGTATTTTGCCGCGAATGCGCCGTGGCTCACGTCGTCGTCGGGCGACACCCCGATCACGGTGATGCCCTGGGCTGCGAGGTCGGACAGGTTGTCGCGCAGGTTGCAGGCCTGCTTGGTGCAGCCCGGTGTGTCGTCTTTCGGGTAGAAGTAGAGAACGACTTTCTGGCCCTTGAGCGCGCTCAGGCTGACGGCCTGACCGTCGGAGGTGTGAACGGTGAAGTCGGGCGCGGGTGTGCCGGCTTCGAGGGGGGCGGGCTTTGCGGCCATTGGGGTGTCCTAGCGGTCTGTGCGAACGCCCGATGGTAACGCAAAGGCAGGCGTTCTAATGTCGCGGGCAGCGTGCAACGCGGCGAGGCCGGCTGCCCGCCACGCTCGAGCTCAGTGGCTCAGTTTGCGAAGACCCGTTTCAGGATTTGCGATGTGCGCTCGACGGGATTCTCGCGGATCGCCTTTTCCTCGACCGCGAGGTAGTGAAAGATGCCGCTGGTGCCCTTGTCGACAACGTGCCCGGTCAGGTCGGCGTCGACCTTCGGTGCAAAGGGAATCGCGTTGTACTTTTCCAACACGCTCTTTAGCGTGTTGGCGGCACCGACATCGGCCAGCGCGCCCTCGACAATGGGCCGCATCTGCGATTGCAGGTTTGCCTCGGTGGTCTTGCGGAAGTATGACGTGGCGGCGTCGTCCGGGCCGGTCAGGATGCCTTTCGCGTCGCTGACGCTCATGTCCTTGATGGCGTCGACAAACAGCGCGCGCGCCTTGGGCGTGGCAGCCTCGGCCGCTTCGTTGAGTTTGAGTTCCAGGTCGTCAAAGGCGCCGCCAAGCCCGACTTTCTTCGCGAGCTTGCGCGCCTTGATCAAGGAATCGGGCAGGGGGATGCGGATGGCCGGATCGCCGCTGAACCCCTGGGCGGTGCCGAGCTGACTCACGACGGCGTTAGAGCCCTTGGTCAAGGCCTCTTTCAGGCCCTGTGTGATCTCGTCGCTGCTCAAGCCACCGAGCGCACTGGTGGTGGCCGTGGTGCTCGTCGTTTTCTCGATCGCGGACTTTGCCGCGTCCTTGAGGTCGTTCAGGCTGAACGCGGCCGCCGTGAAGGGGGCAGTGACGGCAAGACAGATCAGTACAGCGCCGGTGTGTTTCATCAGGTCAATTCCGTTCAAATATAAAGAGTCGGCGTATCCGCCATAAAAATTGCTGCCAGTGCGACGAGACAGGCTGGCGTCTCGCCCCACGGTTGAGGGTACGTGCTCGGTCGCCAGCCAACGTGGCCAATGCCGGTCCGTTCTGCTGCTCGCGTTGCCCGGCAACCCAAGCTGCGAGTCCGTTGAGCCGCGATTGTTCCCGGTGGCGCGCAGTGAGCGGCCCGCTGGCAGGGCGGACCCAGCGTGAATCTCGCTCATGGCTGAGCGCCGCGAAACCGGCACTACCGAGCACCAATGCGCGAAGCGTGCCCGAGTCAGGGTAGCCCGACTGCGGATGTGGTTGTTGTACAACTCGGCCATGTCGTGGTCCCGGGCGGCCACTCGATAGCGACGGCAATCGCGACCATCAGCCGGTAGGGGGAGCGCTGCCGGATGCGCGGGGGGATTGGTCTGTCCGGTTTGTCCAGTGCGTAGTATTTTCAAACACGGCGCGCCGACACCGCTTCGCGACCTTCGATACACTGCAGCGGCTGCCCTCGCGAGACTGCGTTTTGCTTGTTACCGACGCCGACGATCACCTGTCGATCCTGTTCACCGACGTAGAGGGGTCGACCGCCCGATGGGAATCCGAGACCGACAAGATGTCCGAGAGCCTCGCGCGCCATGACCAGATCGTGCGCGAGATTATCGAGGCCGCAGGCGGTCTGATCTTTTCTTTGGCCGGCGACAGCTTTGGCGCGGTGTTCACGGCCGCAGCCGACGCGCTCGACGCGGCGCGTCGCATCCAACGCGCGATTCAACAGGAAGACTGGAGCGGCGGTGTCGACATGCGCGTGCGCATGGCATTGCACAGCGGCCCGGTGTACCAGCGCGACAACGGCGCCTACGGTCCCGAGATTGTGCGCGCGGCCATTCTGTGCGAGATCGGCCACGCCGGGCAGATCCTCTGCACGCAGGAGATGGTCGACAAATTGCCGGGGGTCGAGACGCGTTCGCTCGGGCGCTTTCGCTTGCGCAAGAT
>CALDHJ010000491.1 GCA_937941555.1 uncultured Granulosicoccaceae bacterium
GACGTCCAGGGTCACGGCGGTTGATGCGCTGACTGCCGTGTCGACTGCTAGCAGCTGACACTCCCCGCGTTGCACACCCACCACCGTGACGGCGTGTTCGGATGTGGATTCGAGTGCACAGCCCAGGCCGCTGAGTGACCACGAGTAGCGGGGTTGCACATCAGCGGCCCAATCCGTCTTCGCATTGAAACTCACAGTCTCGCCGACATTCAGAAAGCGGTCTCCGAGAATGCGCACTTCCGGGCGCACATCGCCGAAGTCGTAGCTGTTGAACTCCGCGGTCACTCGGGCACTTCCCCCCGCATTGGCGTTGTTGTGGACGCGCAGTTCCAAGCGGTGAGTGCTCTCTTGTATCCCGCCTGTGGCACGGCGCTTGGGCGAGGCATATCGCAACTCATAGAGGCTGTGCGCCTCTTTCAACATCAGGCTGCGCACCGTGAGCAGCGCGCCACCGAGCGCCCCAAAATCAGATACCGAGAGACTGCCGGCATTGCCCATGAGCGCAAGCGTCTCGGAGTCGGTGTCAGCGCCGACGCCAACGGTGTAGACAGACTTGCCGTCAATTGCCGACAACACCGACGGTAGCGTCGAGCGGTTGGCGGTATCGCGTCCATCGGTCACGACGATCACGGCACCGGTGCGCAGTCGGTCGCCGCCAAAGCTCGACTCGACCAGACCCACACCCTGCGCCACGGCACCAAAGAGATCTGCCGATGGCGAGACCGAGCGTTCGATGCCATCGAGCGCGCGCAGCAGCAATCCGGTGTCGTCTGTGAAATCCACCACGCGGCGCACACGGCTGTCGAAGGTGTAGAGCGCCATGCGTTGCCCGACCAAGAGTCCGCGCGACCCGTCGCGTTCGATCAACGCCGTACGCACAGCCTGTTTGAGCACACTGAGTGACGCAGCGTCGAGGCTCGCACTCACGTCGAGGAGCAACACCGTATCGAGTTGACCCGACAACTGGGCAAAGTGCTCCAGAACCACCTGCGAGTCTGACGTCGCCAGCAGCGAGCCGTCCTCGAGAATCTCGAAGTCGCTCGCGCGCAGGCCGTCGAAGGGTGCGCCGTTCTGGTCGCTGGCCTTGAACCGCACCGTGCCGATGGAGTTGCTGTTGTAGGTGGTATGAAGCGGCGACAACGCCACCCAGTCGCCGGTGCCGGGCGTACCGCTGCTCGGATCGACGCCGTCGCCGGTCAGCGCATTGCCAGCCTGATCTATGCCGTTGCCGCAGGCACTGATCAACAGCACCATCACAGCAACCCCCACCGCGCGAAAGCTCATATCCGTCACACTGTCCACATTAATTGGCACCGGTCAGTGCGACCGGTGACGCACACACCGTGACCGGTGGCGTGTGTTGTTACTCAGAGAATAGTTCAGCGTCAGCGCGACAGCGCTCTGAGACGGTATTGTGCGAGCACAAGCGCTGCCAGGCTGCGCGCTTCAGTGAAGTCCTCCCGGGCCACCAACGCCGGCAGATCATCAAGCGGCCAGGGCACCACCTCGAGCGGTTCGTGCTCATCCCCTTCGGCCAACGCCGGGTAGAGGTCGGTTGCGAGGACCAGATGGGTTCGGTGGCTCATCATGGCCGGTGCCAGCGTCATGACCTTGAGCAGCTCGAGCGATTGCGCACCGCGCCCCACTTCTTCCATGAGCTCACGGTTGGCAGCCTCGAGCGGAGTCTCCCCGACTTCGATGCCACCTTTGGGCAACACGAGTTCATAGGCGTCTGGCCCCACCTGATATTCGCGAATGAGCAGCACCTCCCCATCAACTGTGACGGGAACCACCAGCACACCACCAACGAGCTGGCTGCGGGCACGCTCGTACTGGGCCGTGTTGCCGTTGGAAAACTGCAAGTCGACGGTCTCGATACTGAACAAGCGGCTGCGGGCAATCTCGTTGACGGCCGCGATGCGGGGTTTTCGGCGTTCGGTCGTCATAGCGCGACATCGGTCCCGTCGAGATCCCGGTTCGTGGCAGCGGCCAGGAGCGCTTTCGTATACGGGTGTGCGGGGTGGTTGAAAATCTGTTCCGTATCACCCTGCTCGACCACCTGGCCCTGCCGCATCACCATCACGCGGTGGCTGATCGCCCGCACTACTTTGAGATCGTGGCTGATGAAGAGATAGGCGAGCTTGTGACGTGTCTGCAAGGTCTTGAGCAGCTCGAGAACCTGCGCCTGCACCGAGCGATCCAGCGCAGACGTGGGCTCATCGAGTACGACCAGCCGGGGCTGTAATACCAGTGCGCGCGCAATGGCAATGCGCTGGCGCTGACCACCGGAGAATTCGTGCGGGTAGCGGTGGCGCGAATCGGGGTCGAGCTCGACCTCTTCGAGGGCGCGTACTACCCGCGCCTCACGCTCAGCAGCGCCGAGTTCCGGCTCATGCACTGCCAGCCCTTCACCGATCAATTGCGCCACACTCAGTCGCGGGCTGAGCGAACCGAACGGGTCTTGAAAGACGATCTGCAACCGTTGCCGAATCGGGCGTAGCACGGCTTGTGTCATGCCCTCGAGCGCTTGCGATTCGAACTCGATACGCCCCGCGTCATTCGGCAGCAAGCGGAGAAGGCTCTGCGCCAGCGTGCTCTTTCCCGATCCACTCTCGCCGACGATACCGAGCGTCTCCCCCTCGCTCACGTCGAGTGAAACGTCGTCCACCGCCGTCAGACTGGTTTTGACGCGACCGAAGAAGGAGCGCGTCAGCGGAAACACGACGTGCATCCCCTCACCGCGCAACACGGTCGGTGCATCGGTTGCGACCGGGCCAGGCGATCCGGTGGGCTCGGCCCCGATCAGGTGCTGCGTGTACGCGTGTTCAGGCCGCGCAAACAACCCGTCGGTTGTGCCGGCCTCGACAATTTCGCCATTGCGCATAACCGAGGTGTGCGATGCGACCTTGCGCACCACCCCGAGGTCGTGACTGATCAACAACATCGCCATCCCGGTTTCCTGCTGCAAGGACGCGAGCAACGACAGGATCTGCGCCTCAACCGTGACATCAAGCGCCGTGGTCGGTTCATCGGCGATCAGCAAACGCGGGTCGTTGGCGAGCGCCATGGCAATCATCACACGCTGGCGCTGCCCTCCGGAGAGTTCGTGCGGGTAGGCACCGAGCCGCGATTGCGCGTCGTCGATGCCGACGCGCTCGAGCAATTGCAGCGTGCGCTCACGGGTCTTGCGCGCACTCAGCCCCTGGTGCAGCAAAAGTGTTTCACCGATCTGCTTGGACACAGTGTGCAACGGGTTGAGTGCCGTCATCGGCTCCTGAAACACCATACCGATACCGCCACCACGCAATTGCCGCAAGCGATTCGGGCTCGCATCGATCAACGACTCGCCCTCGAATTGCAGGGCCGACGCCGATACGCG
>CALDHJ010000492.1 GCA_937941555.1 uncultured Granulosicoccaceae bacterium
CCCGCACCGCCCATGAAGAGCACACTGCAGACCGAGGGCTCGCAGTTCTCCTCGATGCGCTCGACCGTGACGCGAAGCGCGTCGCTCATCTCGGCCGGCTGCGGCACTAGATCATCATCAAGTTCGAAATACGCCCATTGCTCGCCCGTGGTCGAGACCATCAGCAAGCGCAAGCCCGACCAGGCTACATCGGCTTTGAAGTGGTCGATAATGCTCAGTGGATCGTCGATATCGGTGCCACCCCAGCCGGTTCCGGGGTTGGCGACTTGAAAATAGCGGCCGGGGGTCGATTTGCGGCCGCGCATGCGAATACCGGTCGGCGGCACATCAAGTCCCTTGCCGGCTTCGTGCTCCGAGAGCACGCCGGTGATGTGATCGTCTACCACGACCACTTCATCAACCAGCGGCGACCACTGCATCGCAAACATACCGATGGTGGCAGAGCCGCAACCGACGCGCATGCGAGACTCCACCACACCGTCGATGACCGGCGCCTGACCCGCCTGCACCACCAGCGCCGCGCCGTCGTCAATGGTCAGCTCTACCGGCTCGCGGTTGGTCAGCGCAAGCAGTGTCTCGCAGGTGATGCGGCCCTCTTTCTTGCTGCCGCCGGTCAGGTGTTCGACACCGCCGAGCGAGAGCATCTTCGAGCCATATTCGGTGGTGGTGACGTGCCCCACCGCCTCGCCGTTCGCACGAACCACCGCGCACTCGTCGCCGATGTGGCGATCGGTGTCGATTTTCACCTTCACACCGCAATAGCTGAAAATGCCTTCTGTCACCACCGTGACCACATCAACGCCGTCAATATCCTGGCTCACGATAAAGGGCGCAGGCTTGTAGTCCGGGTAGGTGGTGCCGGTGCCGACGGCGGTGAGAAACTGCGTCTTGCTGTGCACGAGATCGCCGTCCCACTGGCCGTCGGGCGCGAAAGGCACGAGTTTGCCCCCGCGTGCTACCACGCGTTCGACAACCGTCGGGGAATCCAGCCTCACGAGGTCGCCACCGTGGTTGGCATAGCGGTCGCAGGCGCCAGACTTGCCCTCCGCGATGTAGCAGGTCACCGGGCAGGCATCACATCGGATCTTGTTGGCAGGCACTCGGCTCATGGGACTACTCCTTCGAGGGCGTGTCGCCACGCAGCGCAGCCAGAATGGCATCCGGTGTCACCGGAATGGACCGTAACGACGCGCCGGTCGCGCGGCGAATGGCGTTCAGTATCGCAGGTGCGGTAGGAATCAGAACATGCTCGCCCAATCCCTTCGCGCCATAGGGCCCGTGAGCATCCGGCACTTCAACAATCAACGACTCGATCGGTGGAATGTCGCCGACGGTCGGTATCAGGTAGCTGTGCAGGTCTTCGCTGACCCCCGGCAAGTAGGATTCCATCAGCGCCATGCCCACCCCCTGGGCGACACCACCGTGCACCTGCCCCTCCACCAACATCGGGTTGATGGCTTTGCCGACATCGTGGGCGGCGACGATTCGGTCGAGCTTGACAGTACCCAACGCGGTGTCGACGGTAAGGCCCACGACGTGGGCGGCGTATCCGAACTGCGCGTAGGGTTCGCCCTGGCCGTTGGCGTCGAGCGGCGATGTCGGGGGGTCGTAGCTCTGTTCGGTGCTGAGCAGGTAACCCGCGTTGTCGGGAGACAAGGCCGTAGGATCGAAGAGCCAGAAGGCGTCCCCGCGGCGCGCGCCGATCAGATCCGGCTCGAAGGCCAGGGTTGCATCATCCGGGGCGCCCAACGCGTACAAGATCGACTGCCGCAAGGCCTCACCACTCAAACGCGCCGCGTTGCCGCTGACAAAGGTCTGACGGGACGCCGAGGTCTTGCCACCGTCGGGTGTGATGTCGGTGTCACCGCTTTCAAGCGTGACTGCGTGCACGCCACACCCGAGCGCAGTTGCGAAAATCTGGGTGATAACGGTGTTCGCGCCCTGCCCGATGTCCACTGCACCCTGGTGCAACACCACCCGGCCATCACGGCGTAACGCGGATTTCATGGTCGAGGGATTGGGCAATGATGTGTTGCCACAGCCGTACCACCCGGCGGCAAGCCCGACGCCGCGCCGGTAGCGCGAATCGCTCTGACGGTTGGCCGCCTCGGCGTCAGCGTTCAACGCGCGCCAGTGGGGCGCCAGCGCATCCAGGCACGCGACAATGCCGACTCCGCTCGCAAACTGCTGGCCGGTGGCCGTGGGCACCGCGTCGCGCAAGGCGTTCTGCCGGCGGAACGCGAGTGGATCCATCTCGAGCGCGTCGGCCAGTTCGTCGAACAGCAGTTCCTGTGCGATGGCTGCCTGCGGAACACCGAAGCCACGAAACGCACCAGCCGGCGGGTTGTGGGTGTAGACACCGGCCGTGACGGCCCGGTAGTCGTCGATGGCATAGGGACCAGAAGCGTGCACCGGCACGCGGTTCGCCACTGTCGGCCCCCACGACGCGTAAGCGCCGGTGTTGAATTCACCGTCGAAGTCGAAACCACACAGCTGCCCGTCTGACGTTGCACCCACCCGCAACGAAATGCGCGAAGGGTGGCGTTTGGTTGTGGACTGCATCGATTCCTGGCGGGTGTAACAGACACGCACAGCGCGTTTGAGGCGCTGAGCCGCGAGCGCCACATAAGGTTGAAAAGAGAGGTCGAGCTTGGAACCGAATCCCCCGCCTGTTGCCGTGGGGACGACACGAACCTGGGACGTGTCGAGATCGAGAATGCGGGCCAGGGCCTCCTGGTCCATGACCGGTGCCTGGGTGCAACCAAAGACGGAGACACGGTCAGCGTCGCAGCTTGCGAAGCCTGCTTCGGGCTCGATGTAAGCGTGCTCGACAAAGCCGGTCTCAAACGTGCCATGCTTGACAATATCCGCGCGGGCCAGCGCAGTCTCTGCATCACCCTTGGCAACGCGACCGCGGCACATCACGTTATCCTCAGCGTGCGGGTGCAACGCCTCGGCGCTGCTGCTGCGCGCGTCAGCCATAGATGCAGACGTCGTAAGTGGGTTCCAGGTCACCGGAAAATCGGCGAGATCGAGCGCGCTGATGACTGCGTGATCACCAACCACCGCAGCAACCGCCTCGCCGCGAAAGCGCACCCGCGTCTCGGCGAACACCGGCTGGTCTTCAAAGCCCGGGATCACACCGAATCGGTTGACGCCGGGAATATCAGCGGCACTCAAGACCATCTCGACACCCGGTTGGGTCTCGACCCACGCGGCGAGATCACCTAGCGCGAAATCGGCGTGGGCGTGCGGCGAGCGCACCAAACGCAACAACAGCGCGTCGGGCGGCGCGACGTCATCGCCAAAAGCCTCGGCACCGGTGATGCGCGACAGGCCATCAACACGCGCAACACTGTCCCCGACAGCCCCGTCGGTTTCAATTGGCATCAGCGGATCGGGGCCGCATGCGGCAACGGCGGCATCGAGCAGTTTGCGGTAGCCCGAACACCGACATAGCACCCCGCCCAGCGCATCGGAAACCGTCGACTCACTCGGCTGGCGATCGCGGCGCTTGAGCGCCACCAGAGAGGTCAGCATGCCGGGGAAACAGATACCGCATTGCACTGCGCCGTGGGCGTGAAACGCGTCAGCGACGCGCTGCGCGTCGGTATCACCACCCCGGTGCAGGCCATCGGCGGTCTCGACCGAGCGACCATGCGCCTGTGCCGCAGACACGATGCACGCGTTGAACGCGTCGCCGTCAATCAGGACCGTGCAGGCGCCGCAGTCCCCGGCTTCACAGCCGACTTTGACGTCGCGTGCACCGCAGCGTTCGCGCAGCACGCTCGACAGGCGTTCAGCCCCGCTGAGGCCATCACAGCTCAGCGTCTCGCCATTCAAACTGAATTCGATTTTCATGCGAGTCGCTCGATCATCTGCGCCACAGTGTCGCGCACCACCTGAACCGCAGCGTCCGCGCGGTAGGCTGCCGACGCACGCACGTCGTCGATCGGCTGTATTGCCGGCTGCACGCGCTCCGGCGTCACACAATCGATGAGTGCAGCCGACACGGGCTGTCCCCGCAACGCGGCTTCAATTGCGGGCAAGCGCACCGCCACCGGCGAGCAGGCCCCAAGCGACAACGCGACATCCTCGACTCGACCACTGCTATCCACCCGCACCACACCGCCTGCCATGGCAATGGAAATCACCAGATAGGCGCGCAGACCAAGTTTCACGAAAGCGCTGGCAGCGGGCTCGGGCACCGCTGGCAGGCAAATGGCCCGCAGGTATTCATCGTCTCTGATCGCCGTACGCCGCACGCCGGTGATGAAGTCGGCGAGCGGGAGCATGCGCGTGCCGCTTGCCGATGCCAGTTCCACCGTGGCGTCGAGCGCAAGCAGCGCAGGCACGCTGTCGGCCGCCGGCGAGGCATTGCAGAGGTTGCCAGCCACCGTCGCAGCATTTTGCACTTGCACCGCGCCGACCTGCCCCGCCACCTCGGCGAGCAGGGCGAGCCCCGGCGGCCAGGGGTAGTCGAGGATCGCGCGCCAGGAGGTCGTCGCGCCGATGCGCCAACCGTCGTCGGTGGGGATGATGCCACTGAGGCTCGCGACCCGCGTGATGTCCAACAGGTCTCGATCGGTGTGGCTCAGCTGCCCGGAGGGATAGAGATCGGTCATGCCAGCCGCGACAACACAGGCCCCCTTCTTTAGCCGTGCTTGCAATTCGCTTTCCGATTCCACCAGTGTGTAGTTCATCGCACCTGCAACGGTTCAGAGGTTCACGGCGTCAGCCGACAAAAGCACGTTCGATCACAAGGCTGCCAGGCGTGTTTCGCGAGCCCTCGACAAAGCCACTCTCGCCCAGATAGCCCTTGAGCTCTTTGAGCATCGCCATGGAGCCGCACAGCATGATGCGGTCTCGCTCGGGATCGAGCGGAGCACCTTCCATCGCGTCGAACAGCTCACCGGAATATATCAGGTCTGTGACCCGACCTTGACGCGTTCCGGGCTCGCGGCTGGTGCAGGTCTGGAGTTGGAAGCGGTCGGCTGCAAAGCTCTGCACCAGATCGTCGGTGGCGATCCGCTTTTTCAGCGCGTTGGCAAACTGCAATTCCGCGCCTGTTCGGCAACCTTGAACCAAAACCACTGTGCCAAACGCCTCGTAGACGGCCGGGTCGAGTGCAACCGATGCAAAGGGCGCGACGCCAGTACCGGTCGATACCATCAGCAACCGCTCGCCGGGCAGCAAGGCATCGCAGATCAGTGTACCGGTCGTCTTGCGCCGTAACCAGATGGCATCACCGGGTGTCAGATGTTGCAATTTTTCCGTCAGCGGCCCACCCGGCACTTTGATCGAGTAGAACGTCAGGTGGTCTTCCCACGGCGCACTGGCCACCGAATAGGCGCGAAACGGCGTGTCGCGAAGAGGCAAACCCAACATCGCAAATTCGCCGGCTCGAAAGCGAAAGCCCGGATCCCGTTCGACGGAAAATTCGAACAGCTGATCCGTATGGTGGGTCACGTCGAGAACACGCGTACGCAGGCAGCCATCCGGTGTTGGCAGACCGTCGTCCAGGGAGACGGCGTCGGGCTCTCGGAACCGGGCGGGCTCAGCCATTGGTATTCAAAGCCTCGCGCTTGTCGGCCTTGCCGTTCCAGGCATCAGCGTCAGCCGGCACCTCGCCAGGTGTGATGATGTTCGGCCAGACTTTCGCGAACTGGGTGTTGATCTCGAGCCAGTAGCCGTCTTCGTCCTCATCCTCGGCAACGATCGCATCTGCCGGACACTCTGGTACACAGACGCCGCAATCAATGCACTCGTCGGGGTTGATGACCAGCATCGGGTCGCCGGCATAAAAGCAGTCGACCGGACACACGGAGACACAGTCCTGATATTTGCACCGGATGCAGTTCTCGGTCACCAGATAGGTCATGTCCACGCACTCCTCTACCGTTGCCAACGGGATCGCTCATGCGGCCGGGCAGCAGACCGATTCGCTTCTATGGCGATTCACGCTTAGCGTTAGTAAGCTAACGTAACAGTCGATCCCCACACTGTCAAGACAGGCCGGTCTGTCAGACAAGTCACTTGCGGCACTCGCCACAGCACGTCACGGGCTCCGAAAACCGGGTCGATTGGAGTGAGCAATGCCGATAGGTTAGATTGCCGAGACGCCCTGCCCGGCACGCCCCAGCGCGGAAACCCATGACACATCCCCGGACCGACTGACATGGCCGCATTTCGCCTCTTTGCGGTGCTGGCCACGGTCTTTATGCCATGCCTGGCCCTCGCCCACGTGTCGAGCCAGGTCTTCACCATGCTGCTCCCGACCGACCTCTACGTCGCGGGCGGGATGATGACCGTGGTGTTGACACTCGCCTGGCTGTGGGCCGCAGGTGATCGCGCATACCGGTTGTTCGAGCCCCGAATCAAAGCGCCAACTCGATCATCGAGCCACAGTCGTCGCGACAACCTGCCCCCATGGCGCGCGGGGCTGGGCCTGGCTCTCTGGTCCGCGTTGATCTTCGTTGGCTTGTTCGGGCCACACGGCCCGAGGGACAACCTGTTACCGGTATTTTTCTGGGAAGTCTTCTGGCCGTGCGCGGTCGTTGTCGCACCCATCTGGACCACAGTCGGCAAATGGTTGGATCCCTGGAATGGCGCATTGAGGTTACTCGAGCGACTCGGCGTACGGGCGGGCAGGTCAAGGCTGCGACGTCGCTGGCGCGGCGTGCCCGCCTGCATCAGCGCAGTGGCCGTCGCACTCTATATGCTGGCCGACCTCAGTCCCAATGACCCCAGCCGCCTGGCCGTGGCGTTGCTGATCTACGGCGGGATACATCTGCTCGGCGCTGTTGCCTTCGGTCGGCGGTGGCTGTTGTTCGGAGATGCATTCGGGTTGACGCTGGCGCTGGTATCACGGCTTCGCATTCTCACGCGGCGCGGGGGACGCCGGCACTGGCAATGGCCGGGCACAGACCTGGTGCGACGTCGGCAGCCTGCGGTCGGACACGGGCTGTTGGTGCTGACGATCCTCGCCATCGGCAGCTTCGACAGCCTCAACGAAACCTTCTGGTGGCTCGCCAAACTCAAGATCAACCCACTGTTAGTGCCTGGGCGCTCTGCGCTCGCGCGCAGCAACGCGTTGGCAACCATTCTGTCGCCGGGCCTGGTACTGATTCTATTTGCAAGTCTGGTCTGGTCAGGCGCCCAGTGGGCAAAATTGCCGCTCTCGCGTGCGACGCTGAGCACACTCGCGATCAGCTGCCTGCCGATTGCTTGGGGCTACCACCTCGCCCACTACGCAAGCGTCGCAATGGTGGGCTATCAGTACCTGCTGGTCGGGATCAGCGACCCCTTCGGGACAGGCCTGAATTGGCTGGGCCTCGACCGACACTTCGTGTCGACCGGCTTCTTTTTCACACCGAGCAGCGCACGTAGGCTGTTCGAGTTGCAGGCGGCCGCCGTGGTCGTGGGGCACGCGTTGTCGCTGGTGATGGCACACGCGGTCACCACACAGTGGGCAGGGCAACGCGAACGGGTATTTCGCGCCAGCCTGCCGCTGGCGCTGTTCATGGTGATCTACACCCTGTTCGGCTTGTGGCTGCTGGCCTCACCAAAGGCCTGACCGCCTCCGCCCGTTCGGTTGTCACGCGCGGTACAGGCGGATTCGGTGGCGACCGATCAGTTGGCGACAATATTGACCAAGCGACCCTTGACCACGATAACCTTGCGCACGGTCTTGCCGTCGGTGTGGCGCTGCACACCCTCGTCGGCGAGCGCCGTCGCCTCGACTGCGTCGTTGTCGGCGTCAGCCGGCACCACGATCTGCGCACGTACCTTGCCGTTGACCTGCACCGCCAGGGTGACCGAATCGGACACCATCGCCGATTCGTCCGCCTCGGGCCACGGCAGGTCGACCGCCGCGCCGTCACCGCCGAGCGCAGCCCAGAGGCTGTGGCTGGTGTGCGGTGTGATCGGCGACAGCAGCGTCACCGCGGCACACAGCGCCTCGTGCACAACCGCGCGCCCGTTGGCACTGCCGCTGTCGAACTTGCTGACGTCGTTGATCAACTCCATCACGGCCGCAATTGCGGTGTTGAAGGTGTAACGGCGACCGATATCGTCCGACACCTTCTTGATCGTCGCGTGGGTCTTGGCGTGCAGAGCCTGTTCGGCATCTGTCAACGCGCCGGCATCCACACCAGCCATGCCATCGAGCCCTGCATCCACATGCGCGTGCACCGCACGCCACAAGCGCTTGATGAACCGGTGCATGCCCTCGACACCCGCCTCTTTCCACTCGAGTGACTGATCCGGTGGGGACGCGAACATGGTGAACAGGCGCACGGTGTCGGCGCCGTAGCGGTCGATCATTTCCTGGGGGTCGACGCCGTTGTTCTTCGACTTCGACATTTTCTGGATCTTGCCGACCGTGACAGCGGCATTGTCAACGAGAAGGGTTGCCCCGGTGACAGCACCCTTGTCGTTGCGCTCGAGTTCGACCTCGTTGGGCGCAAAATAGGTTTTCTTGCCGGTGTCGCTCTCACGGTAGAAGGTCTCGGAGACCACCATGCCCTGCGGCAGGTAACGCAAGGCCGGCTCGTCGGTATCGACCAGACCCATGTCGCGCATAAGCTTGTGGAAATAGCGGAAATACAAGAGGTGCATCACCGCGTGCTCTATGCCGCCAATGTACTGGTCGATCGACAGCCAGTAGTTGGCCCGCACGTCGAGCATGCTGTCGGCACCGGGGCAGCAGTAGCGTGCGGTGTACCAGCTCGACTGGAAAAAGGTGTCGAAGGTGTCCGTCTCGCGCCGACCCGCCGAGCCGTCCGGCAGGGTTGCCTTGAGGAAATCCTGATCGCGCTGCAAGGGGGATGTGACGCCTTCGAAACGCACGTCCTCGGGCAACACCACCGGCAGGTCCTCGGCCGGTACCTGGTGTGCCTCGCCCGCTTCGTCGTAGATGACCGGAATCGGTGTACCCCAGTACCG
>CALDHJ010000493.1 GCA_937941555.1 uncultured Granulosicoccaceae bacterium
CTGGGCAAGCGCTGCGATTACACCCTGGGCTTCGGCTCAGCGGCAGACGCCGGCTGCCGGTGGCTGGTCGTCGATACGGTCGCCGCCCACCGCGAGCAAGCCGAACGCAACCTCGCGGGCAACACCGTCGATTGGCTGCACGCCGACCCCGCTGCAATCGCCTGTGCCCTAGCCACGCGCACCCCGACACCTGAGCACCGTACCGCTTGGCAGACCGACTGCGCAGCGGCTCTGGCCCAACAGATCCCCGAGCACACCACCCTCAATGCAAGCTCTCTGCACCCCGTGACGGTGTGCGAGACGGTCCAAAAGGCCATCGATGCGGCACACCACCCGATTCTCATTTGCGACGGTGGCGAATTCGGCCAGTGGGCGCAGGCGGTGTGCAGCGCGCCGCGCCGGGTAACCAACGGTGTCGCCGGCAGCATCGGCGGCGGCATCCCGCAGGCCATCGCCGCGAGCCTCGCCTTTCCAGACGCCGAGGTCTTTGTGTTGATGGGCGACGGCAGCGCCGGATTTCACATTGCCGAATTCGACACTGCCGTGCGGCACGGCGCCCGCTTCACCGCCATCATCGGCAACGACCGGCGCTGGAACGCCGAGCACCAGATTCAGATACGCAGCTTCGGCGAGGAGCGGACCCACAGCTGCAGCCTCGGGGACGCCGCCTACGACGCCATTGCGCGGGCGTGCGGCGCCCGGGGGGAGCGGATCACATCGCGACCCGAGCTTGACCAATTACTGCAAGCGCGGCACGAACTACCGTTATGTGTCGACGTCTCGCTGGCCGGCGCAGCGGCACCCGAGCCAAGTCCGGCCAGGCCGGGTAATCCCTGACGGCTCAGGAGCCCTTCAAGTACGCGGGCTCAGTTGAAATAGCGGTCCAGCACCGCGTGCACATCGGCAACGCCGTCGCCCTTGAGTGCAGAGAACAACTGCAGGCTCGCCGACACACTCGCACTCTCGAGCTCCTTGACGGTGGCATGAAGCGCGGCGTTGGCCTTGTTGCGGCTGAGCTTATCCGCTTTGGTCAACAGAATGTGCAGATCGAGTTCCGGCCCCTCACGCTCGCCGAGGATGAATTCGAGCAAACGCCAATCGACGTCAGTCAGGGGGTGCCGCACGTCCATGAGCATGATCAGACACTTCAGGGGCTCACGCTTGACCAGGTACTCACCAAGCACCTTCTGCCAGTGCGTGCGCTTGTCGCGTGACACCTTGGCGTAGCCATAGCCCGGCAGGTCAACGAGGTAGCGCCCACTCTCCTCACCGAGGTGGAAGTAGTTGATGAGCTGGGTGCGGCCCGGGGTTTTCGACGTGCGCGCGAGTTTGCGGTTGCGCGTGATCCGATTGAGCGCACTCGACTTACCGGCGTTGGAACGCCCAGCAAACGCGACTTCGACCTCCGACGTATCCGGCAACTGCCGAAGCGCGTCCGCGCTGGTGGCAAACTGCGCCTCGAAGTACAAAGGGTTCACGGCGGCTCTCTCGATTTAGCGGTGGGGCGGACAAACTCGACACCGTCACGCGGGACGGCACCTCGAACAGAATGCGAATGCTAACAAAGCCGCGACCCCGACCGCAGACTCACTGTCAGCCGGTTGTTCGAACACCGGTCAATGTTGGACAGGATGCGCCGATAACGCCTGTGCGCCCCGGCCATTTTTAGGTAGTGACCCCACTGCAAGGCAGCATGGCCTTTGCTACCATCGCTTGTTAAGAGTGCGCGCTGCTCGACAGCCTGTGCACCTCCCCATTTCGTATCTGTCGGACCGACCATGAAAAAATTCCTGATGCACCTCGCGTGCGGCCTGTCTTTCGCCCTCAGCGGTGCCGTGTACGCCACCACAGGCGACCCGGTCGCCGGTGAATCCAAGGCGCTTGTGTGCGCTGCCTGCCACGGTGCAGATGGCAACGCACTCGCGCCCACCTTTCCCAAGCTGGCCGGCCAGCACGCCGACTACACTGCCAAGCAATTGGCGGAGTTCAAATCCGGCGCACGCGCCAACGCGATCATGATGCCGCAGGCGGCCGGCCTCAGCGATCAGGACATGGCCGACCTCGCGGCGTTCTACGCGGCCCAGAAGGGCTCGGTCGGGGTCGCGGGTGAAGGGGCCGTGCCGCAAGGCGAGGCGATCTACCGGGCGGGCATCCCGGGTTCCGGCACGCCGGCGTGCGCGAGCTGCCACGGCGCCAACGGCAGCGGCATCCCGGGTGCGGGCTTCCCACAGTTGAGCGGCCAGCATGCAAGCTACATCGCAGCCCAGCTGCGGGCCTTTCGCGACGGCTCTCGCAACACAGACCCGAACGGCGTCATGCGCACGGCTGCCAAGCGCATGACCGATGCGGAAATCGATGCGGTTTCTGCGTACATCCAGGGCCTCTTCTAAGCCCCTTATATTGCCGCGCGGCAGCGAACCAATCGGGTTTGCTGCACTCTGATAACCTGTCCGGAATTCGAACAGGCGTCGCTCCTCGGGCAGACGCGCCACTGCGTGTGCCCCTCTGAAACATGAACCAATCCACGACAAGCAGACAGCCTAAAACCCCAACGCTCTGGGCGTTTCTGTCCTCGATGAGCTTCGCGATCACGTTGCTTGTGGTGCTCGCAATCGCGTCTGTGATCGGCACGGTGCTGCAGCAGAATCTGCCGTGGAACGACTACATCATCAAATTCGGGCCGTTCTGGTTCGAAGTGTTCCGTCAGGTCGAGCTTTACAACGTCTACGCCAGCTCTTGGTTCATGCTCATCCTGTTGGTGCTGCTGGTGTCCACGAGCACCTGCATACTGCGCAATTGGCCGGCAATGCAACGCGAGATGCGCAACTGGCGCGATCGCATGCAACACCGCTCACTGCGGGCGATGGCACACAACGCAAACTGGCAAAGCGACCTTGCACCCACCCCGCTCGCCGAGACCGCCTCGGCGCTGCTGACCAAGCGCGGCTACCGCACGCGCATCAAGTCCGATGACACAAGTGCATTGGTGACGGCCAGACGTGGCAACTGGAACCGCCTGGGTTACCTCTTCACCCACAGCGCGATCGTGATCATTTGCGTGGGAGCGCTGATCGACAGCACCCTCTTCTGGCGTTTTGCCGAGATGGCCGGCAAGCTCGCCCCGGAGACACGCAACATCCCGGCGTCCCAGGTGCCCGCCATCAGCCGCCTGCCGCTCTGGAATCCGGGCTTTCGCGGCAATGTCGACATCCCCGAAGGCTCGAGCGCCAACCTCGCATTCGTGCCCCTGCGCGACGGCTACCTGGTGCAGGACCTGCCCTTCACCATCGAGGTTGAAGAGTTCCGTGTCGAACACCACATCACCGGGCAACCCAAATCCTTCGAAAGCGATCTGGTCATCCACGATGATGAACTGGACGAACCGCTGCGGCAGACGATTCGCGTCAACCACCCCTTGGTCCACCGCGGATACACGCTCTACCAGTCGAGCTTCGGCGACGGTGGTACCGGTGTGCGCTTCAGCTTGTGGCCACTCGACGGTGGCACGCCGTTCAACGACGCACTCGACGGGATCGTCAAACGCGACATCGAGGTGGTTGCGGCCGACGGCCCGCGCACGGTCGAGCTAGACGATTTCCGCCTCTTCAACATCAACGCCGTCGAAGGCGACGACGGCGAGTTGGAGCAGCGCAACTTCGGCCCGGCCGTGCAGTTTCGCGTGCGCCAGAGCAACGGCCAGGCGATCGAGTATTTCAACTACATGGCGCCGGTGATGATCAACGGCGTGTCGACCTTGCTCAGCGGCCGGCGTGCCAGCGTCGCCGAGGAATTCGAATACCTGCATATCCCGGCCGACAAGGCCGGCGGACCGGGTCGCCTGATGAACCTCGTCGCAACCCTCCAAGGCGAGGATGCCATGCGCCGTATCGTGCGCGTGGCGGTCCTCGGCGAGCAGGCCGAGAGCGCCACCGCCGAGCAGCTCGAGATGGCCGACACGATGAGTACACTGGTGCCGATTTTTCTCGAGCGCGGCTTCGCCGGGGTCGAAGCGGACATCGAGTCGCGGGTGCCCGAGGCGCAGCGCGACACGGTGCGCGAGGCCTA